>UQTD01000030.1 GCA_900543845.1 uncultured Collinsella sp. | reverse complement strand
TCGCGCCCTTGAAGTTGAACGTCAGATTGTCCAAATGCGGCCCGCGCAGCGTCGGCCGGTTACGGCGTTTGGAAAACGCCGTAACCTACTGAATGAGCATTGCGTCACCAAAGCTGAAGAAGCGGTAGCGCTCCTCGATGGCGGCGGCGTAGGCATCCATGATCTGGTCGCGGGAGGCAAGCGCGCTTACGAGCATCATGAGCGTGGAGCGCGGCACGTGGAAGTTCGTGATCAGCGCGTCAACCACGTGATAGGTCGAGCCAGGCATGAGGTAGAGCTGCGTCGTCGCGTTCTCGCGCACCACGATGTCACCGCGGCCGAGCGTGTCGGCGCCGTCCTCACGGCCCTCAAAATAGCGCGCCGTCACAGCCGGATCGGACACCGGCGCGTCCGCGTCAAACGCGCTCTCGAGCGAGCGCACCGCCGTGGTACCGACGGCGATCACGCGATGCCCCTCGGCCTTAGCCTTATGCACGGCGTCGACCACCTCCTGCGATACGTGGTAGCGCTCGGTGTGCATGACGTGCTGCGTAGGGTCGTCCTCCTCCACCAGACGGAAGGTATCGATGCCGACCTCGAGCTCGACAGCGGCAAACTTCGCACCCTTGGCCTCGATAGCGGCCATGAGCTCGGGAGTAAAGTGCAGGCCCGCCGTAGGAGCGGCAGCCGAGTGCTCCTCCTTCATGGCGTAAACGGTCTGGTACTTCTCGGGGTCGCCCTCGTAATCGGTAATGTAGGGCGGCAGCGGCACGTGACCGGCGGCGTGGATGGCCTCGTCGAGCGTGCGCGGCTCGCCGGCAGCATTGCAACCGGCCGGCTCAAAGCGCACCAGACGGCCGCCACGGCTATCGGTGACAAAGTCGATGACCTCGGCCGTCAGCACCACGGGCGCGCCCTCGGGCGCATGGGCGCCACCGGCGCGATACTCAATCTGAGCACCGGGCTTCAGACGCTTGCCCGGCTTGACCAGACACTCCCAAACATGGCCCAGCGGGTCAACATCCTCGCGGCGCTTGAGCAGCAGCGTCTCGACCACGCCACCCGAGCCGGCTTTGCGACCAATCAGGCGGGCCGGCATCACGCGCGTCTTGTTGATGACGAGCACATCGCCCGGCTCGATATAGTCGATGATGTCGCGGAAGATGCGGTGCTCAACGGTACCGCCGTGCTCCAGCGGCGTTCCCGCCTCGGAGCCCTTGCGATCCACCACCAGCAGGCGGCAGGAGTCGCGCGGATCGGCAGGAGCCTGGGCGATCAGTTCCTCAGGAAGGTTGTAGTCAAAATCATCGGTACGCATAGACACGTCGGATACTCCTTATATAGATAAAGTCCGCTCTACATCCTAGCAGGCCGCCAGCCCAAAAGAACTACTTTTTGGCGGCTTTGCGCTCGTCGCGGATGCGAGCGCGGTCCATGGCCGCCTCGACAGCAGAGAAGCGGCAACCACAGTAGTTCTGCCGATACATGCCCAGCTCGCGCGAACGGCGTGTCGCTTCGGGGTAATACGGGCGAAAATCGCGAATGACCGGAGTGAGGCCGCGGGCGGCAGCCAGACGCTCCAACACGTCATTACAGGTATCGAACAGCTGATACGGCGAGACGGCGAGCGTCGTGCCCACATATTCGAACCCGCGCTCCTGGGCCACACGGCATGCCTCGGCCAGACGCAGGGCATAGCACGCACGACAGCGGCGGGGTCGATCGGCGCCCAGCGGGGCCACACCGGCCTCCCAGCGATCGCGGTCCTCCCCCGCCTCGATGAGCTCAATGTCGCCGTCGGCACACCACCGGCGCAGCTCGTCCAGGCGGCGCCGCCATTCATCGCGCGGCTGAATATTGGGGTTGGTCCAGCAAATCGTGGGCTCAAACCCTTCCTCGCGCAGCAGGCGGACCGGCTCAAGCGAGCACGGCGCACAGCAAGCATGCAGCAGCAACGGCTTCATCAACATCTCCTCTCCCACAATGATTTTTTAATCCCCATCCCAGAAAAATCATCCCAAAAAAAGACTACCTTGCGAAAAAGCGCACGCCAAAGGACGTGTCCTCGCAGGCGACAATGCGACGGTCGCGCAGAATGGTTCGCACGTAATACCAATCGCCCACACAGCCCGACAAATGCAGACCAGCCGCCAGGTAGCACAGCAGCGGATAGCCCGAGAGCGCAAACCCTAGGGTAAACGCCGCCGTCACAACAACCGTCGGCGCCAGGCAAACCACCACGTACCGCCGGCGCGAATACACCACGCCCTCGGCGCAGGCGTAAATCATGCAGGTTTCGAGATTTGCCCCAAAGGTCACCTGCGCGCCCGCAGGCGCCAGCAGCTTAAAAAACACACCGTGCACCAGCTCGTGAACGGCAAATGACGCCGCCGAAACCGCAGCCAAGCCGACTATCCAGCCCAAGACGGCCGTCCAACCGCCCGCGTCAGCCGCATCCAGGTCAGCGGGCCCGCCCATCAGCATAAACACCGGCACCAGGCACACGGCAAATGCGCCGAGCACGGCCATCCCCCACACAAAGCAGGCGTGCAGAAAATCCTCGTCCTCAAACGCATGTATGTTGGAAATCTCATTCATAGCATCTTAGGATAGCGCCCCTGCCACGCACCCGTCCGCATGTGCGATAATGTCGAACGTTATGCACGAATTGACCACCGCGTCGCCAGGCCTTGCGCCCGGCCGCGCCCTTACTATATGCGAAGGAGTCCCATGGCATCCAAATACTCCATGAACGACCGTCCCAGCTGGCCTCGCCGCGCCATCGTTACCGCCGGCGAGCCCTACGGCAACAAGGGCCTTCACTTTGGCCACGTCGGCGGCGTCTTTGTCCCGGCCGACTTCTTCGCCCGCTTCCTGCGCGACCGCCTGGGCCGCGAGAATGTCATCTTCACCTCGGGAACCGACTGCTACGGATCGCCCATCATGGAGAGCTACCGCAAGCTCAAGGAGAACGAGGGCTACGACAAGTCCATTAGTGAGTACGTCGAGTCCAATCACTCCCGTCAGGCCGCGACCCTCAACAACTACAACATCAGCTGCGACATCTACGGCGGCTCGGGCCTTGAGCCGGCGGCCAAGATCCATAATGAGGTGACCGCTGAGATTATCGAGCGTCTGCACGAGCAGGGCACTATCTCCAAGCGCTCTACCCTGCAGTTCTACGATGCCAAGGCCGGAACGTTCCTCAACGGTCGCCAGGTCATCGGCCGCTGCCCCATCCAAGGTTGCAAATCCGAAAAGGCTTATGCCGACGAGTGCGACCTGGGTCACCAGTTTGAGCCCGAGGAACTCATCGCACCCAAGAGCCAGCTCACCGGCGAAGTGCCCGAGCTGCGCCCGGTCGACAACCTCTACTTCGACCTGCCGGCCTACCTCGACTTTATGAAGACCTATACCGCCAAGCTCGCCCAGAACCCGCAGGTTCGCTCCGTGGTCTCCAAGACCATGGAGGAGTGGCTGCTGCCGGCTCAGCTCTACATCCAGAACAAGTTCCGCGAGGCCTTCGACGCCGTCGAGGACCAGCTGCCCGAGCACACCGTACTGGAGCCCGAGGGCAACAAGAGCAGCTTTACCGTCACCTTCCCCAGCTGGAAGGAACGCGACGACGCCCACGCGGTGCTCGCCAACGGCGGCGTGCGCTTCCGCAGCGGCAAGGCGCTCGTGCCCTTCCGTATCACCGGCAACATCGACTGGGGCGTTCCGGTGCCCGAGGTCGACGGCGTGAACGACGTCACCTGCTGGTGCTGGCCCGAGAGCCTGTGGGCGCCCATCAGCTACACGCGCACCGTGCTCGCACGCGATGCCAAGGCCGCCGGCGTGACCGAGGGTGTCGCCGCCCAGGATGCCGCCCTCATGGGCGAGCCCGCCGCCGATTCCACGCAGGTCCCCGCGCCCACCTACCAGCACAGCTCGCTCGACTGGCGCGACTGGTGGTGCTCTGACGACGCGCAGATCTACCAGTTCATCGGTCAGGACAACATCTATTTCTACTGCATCGCGCAGACTGCCATGTGGGAGGCCCTGGGCTGGGACCTCACGCAGAGCACCGTCAGCGCCTGCTACCACCTGCTCTACATGGGCAAAAAGGCAAGCTCGTCCTCGCAGACGCCTCCCCCGCCGGCAGACGACCTGCTCAACCACTACACCTGCGAGCAGATGCGCGCGCACTGGCTGTCGCTCGGCCTGTCCGAGAAGCCGGTGAGCTTTAGCCCCAAGGCATATGACACGCGCGTGACCGGCAAGGACAAGGACGGCAACGAGGTGCGCGCCTGCGACGACAAGCGCGTCATCGACCCCGCCCTTAAGGAGAGCGCCCTTTTGACCGGCGTCTTCAACCGCCTGGCCCGCAGCTGCTTCTACGGCGTCGCCGTCAAGGAGGGCGACGAGAGCCCCTATCGCAACGGTTGTATTCCCGCCGGCGCCGCCTCTGCCACCGTGGTCGAGGCCGCCGAGCAAGCCGTCCTCGCCTTTGAGCAGGCCATGTACAAGTTCGAGACGCACCACGCGCTCGCCGTGTGCGACGACTACCTGCGCGCCGCCAACAAGCGCTGGAGCGACGCCTCCAAGGCCGCCAACAAGCTCGAGGGCGAGCCGGCAAACGCCGCCATGACGCAGGCCCTGGTCGACGCCTTTACCGAGCTGCGCGTGGCGACCGTGCTCATGCACGGCATCGTCCCGGCCGGCTGCGAGCTCATCTGCGAGTACTTCGACGTCGATCCGGTCGCCTTCTTTAGCTGGGATAACATCTTTGCCTCCACGGACGAGTTTATGGAGAGCCTGGGCGAGAAGCCCGGCGAGCACCGCGTGAAGCCGCTGCCCCCGCGCTTCGACTTCTTCAGCAAGCACGAGAGCCAGTACTAGAGCACGCTAGCAGCGGCGTGCCTGGAAAGTAATCAATTTGGGACGGGAAGGAAAGACGGATGTCCAAGCCGCGTCGTCGTAAGCAGAAAAAGCAGGTCAAAGCCGAGCTCAAGCTCAGGCAGTTTGCTGCTACCGAGCTTTCCGACCAGCTTGCCGCCCTTCCCTGCGCCACCGACCTGCCGCGCTTTATGGTCGACACGGTCGCCGGCGCCTATGCACCCGCCGATGCCGAGCTCATGATCGAAGGCTTTGGCGCTGCGGCCACGCGCCCAGTCACACTGCGCGCCAACACGCTCAAGGCGACCGCCGAAGACATCGCTGCCGCACTCGACGAGGCCGGCATCGCACACCAAACCGTTACCTGGTACCGGGATGCCTTCATCCTGCCCGAGGCCCAGGTTTCCGACCTATGGGACCTCGACATCTACCGTGACGGCAAAATCTACTTGCAAAGCCTGTCGTCCATGATGCCGCCGTTGGTCCTGGGCGCCCAGACAGGCGAGGACATCCTGGACATGTGTGCAGCCCCCGGTGGCAAGACGACGCAGATCGCCGCCCTCACGCAGGGACAGGCGCACCTCACGGCCTGCGAGATGAGCATTCCCCGCGCCGAAAAGCTCGAATCAAACCTCCATCGCCAGGGCGCCAAAAACGTGCCCGTCATGCGTATCGACGCACGCGAGCTCGACGAATTCTTCCGCTTTGACCGTATCCTGCTCGACGCCCCCTGCACCGGCACGGGCACCGTCATCAGCGGCAACGAAAAGAGCCTGCGCGGCCTGACCGAGCAGCTGCTTGACAAGTGCGCCCGCTCGCAGCGCGCACTTCTGGACCGCGCCATGGGCGCCCTCAAGCCGGGCGGCACGCTCGTCTATTCCACCTGTTCGATCATGCCGCAGGAAAACGAGGACGCCCTGCAAGAGGCCCTCGACAAGCATATGGACTGCGAGCTCATTCCCCTCGACGGCACGCCGAGTGAAAGCGAAGCACGCCGCGCCCAGGAAGCCAGTGAGGAGCCGCGCATCGAGTCCAACGCTCTCACCGAGGCAATCGCAGCGGGTCAGGTATCGGCCATCACCAACGGCATGCCCGGCACGCTCACCATCCCGCCCAGCCGCGACTTTGAGGGCTTCTACATCGCCCTGATCCGAAAACGCAGCTAGTGCACGGATTCAAAACTCAACAAACTATCTCCGTGCGCGCTTGTCCTGCTGGTCACGGTGCTGCTTAAGTGCCTCGCGTTCCTTGCGCTCGGCTCTTTTGCCCTTAATGGCCGTGACCACCAAGTAGATGACCGCGGCGGCAACGATTGCGCCCACACACAGGCCAATCGAGCCCAACATTGCTGCCAATTCCATACCGCGTCACCTCTCTTTTAAACGGGACATTCAAGATAGCACCTCAATACCCGCCACCACAGCTCCTTCACGTTCGTCGGCCTTTCGGTCTAACGGATGGCGCGGCGGGGAAAAATCAACTCGTCAAACGATTTAGCAAGCACAACGCTGTCGGCACCCCGCCGGCCACCATCGCATAGAATCGAGCCCCCATGGATACTCTCAACGATTTGAACGAGCGCGTCGACGCCTTTGTCGGCACCAGTTCCTTCGACGCGCCTGCCGCGACGAACGACCAGGCCCCCATCGATGTTCCCGCCGAGGTTCACGAGGACATCGTCGCCTCGGTCGATTTTTCCGAGGTCGAGCTCGCAGACGAGTTCACCGAGCCCCAGGTAGCCGTGACCCCCAACGGACTGCTCCCCATGGAGCCGCTGCCCATTGACGGGCGTCTGCGCAAGGCGGCCCTCCGCATGCCCGACGAGATCGAGGAGGCCAGCGGCTTCACGCTCTTCGGCCGCCGCATCAAGTCGCTCATCTACACCACCGATGTCGCGGTTATCCGCAACTCCAACGCCGATGCTGTCTTTGCCGTTTACCCCTTCACGCCGCAGCCCGCCATTACGCAAGCGCTGCTGACCGTCGCCGAGTGCCCGGTCTTTGTAGGCGTGGGCGGCGGAACTACGACCGGTAAGCGCTCCGTGCAGATGGCAGCCGTCTCCGAGATGCAGGGCGCGGCGGGCTGCGTGGTCAATTCCCCCGCCACTGCCGAGATGGTCGAGCACATCACCAACATCGCCGACATCCCCGTCATCGCCACGGTCGTACGTTGCGACGATGATGCGCATG
The DNA here is from genome assembly GCA_900543845.1 of uncultured Collinsella sp. Lineage (GTDB taxonomy): Bacteria > Actinomycetota > Coriobacteriia > Coriobacteriales > Coriobacteriaceae > Collinsella. The sequence goes on along the minus strand of UQTD01000030.1, from coordinate 15,472 downwards.
CCAAAGTGCGCGCCGGAGCCAAGATTCTCAACATCGCCGCCGGCAAAAACACGCCCCAGGTCCTACGCGAGCTGCGCGAGCACTATCCCAACCTGCCGCTCATCGCACCGGGCGGCAAAACGCCCGAGAGCATTCGCGAGACCATCGCCGCCGGCGCCAACGCCATCATTTGGACGCCGCCTTCGGCCCAGCAGCTGCAGACCGACATGATGCAGCGCTACCGCAAGATGAAAGAAGACGCCACGCCCGTCATCTCGCGCGACGATGTGCCCATTATCGACCAGGTCGCCGCCGCCGAGGTCAGCCAGGTCGAGAACATGAATCCCGACGTGCCGATTCCCGACGAAGTCATCGAACGCGTCGCTTCGATCCACGATCATATCGAGGAGCGTCGCGCCAACCGCGGACTCAAGCCCTCGCTGCACGGTTTCTTCTTCCGCGGAAAGAAACGCTAGCTGCAACAGCAAGGCCCGTCCCGCAAACAACGGGACGGGCCTTTTTCGCTTGAGCAATCATGCAGCGACGTGATGGGCCAAGTTAATCCACGCGCTTGTCGCCCATAAAGAAGAGCGCCACCGTACCAGGTCCGGTGTGCGAACCGATCAGAGCACCGATGCTATTGATTTCAATCTTGCCTTTGAGCTGCGGAACCTGTTCCTCAATCAGCGCCGCAACGGCCTCGGCATCCTCGCGGCACGCCGAATGGGACAAGATGCACTTACCCGAATAATCCACACCATCCTGCACGTGTGCCATCATGGTCTTGGCCATCTCGGATATCGCGCGTTTCTTAGTGCGAATCTTCTCACGTGGCGACAGCCCACCTTCGCAATCGACCGTCATAAGTGGGCAAATCTTAAGCGCTGTGCCGATAATCGCGCTCGCGGCCGAAATGCGACCGCCGCGCAGGTAGCTCGACAGATCGGTCGAGAAGAACCAGTGGTGAAGGTTGAGCTTATGCTCCTCAATCCACGCGGCCGTCTCGTCGAGCGAAACGCCGCTATCGCGCACGTCGGCGGCATACTCCACCAACAGGCCAAAGCCCGAAGACGCCCCCAGCGAATCGATGACGCGCACCTTGCCGCCCTCGGGATAGCGATCCGCAAGCATCTGCGCCGCGACGCAGGCCGATCCATACGTGCCCGAAATACCCGACGACAACGTCAGGTGCAGCACGTCTTTACCCTCGGCAACAAACGGCTCCCAAAACTCCTCGTACTCACCCACGCTCACCTGAGACGTCTTGGGCATGGCGCCCGCGGCAATCTGGGCAAAAAACTTGTCCGGCGTAATCGACTGATACAGATCGTCCGTATAGACAACATCGTCGATCTCGTAATGAAAACACACGACAGGGATATTGCGCGACGCAAAGAACTCACGGGTTCGGTCGGCGGCGGATTCACAGGTCAGGACAAAATCACTCATATGAGGCTCCTTAAGTATTGCTGCGCAAATTATCGCACAGCAAGCCTAAATACGATACAAACGTCCACTATTTACCAATTCGAACCATTTGCATTGAATATCTTTATCATGAACATCCCCATCCCCGCCATGGGCCAACATGGGCAAAATCACCCCCTTCGTCTCCACTTAACCGACACATCAACCTCAACTAAATCGATTTAGCAAACCGTTCAGCTGACAATTCAGCCGCCGGCGCAAAATCGAAACAAAGCCGGCGCATACTGATAAACGTTTGACGCTGTTTTATCAGTTTTACCAACCATATCGGAAGGTGTTTCATGGTCGCATTCGATCGCAATCCGCAAGACTTTAAGTATCTGCGTCTGCTGTCGAGACAATTTCCCACCGAGCAATCCGCGTTTACCGAGATCATCAATCTCTCGGCCATTCTCAACCTGCCCAAAGGCACCGAGCATTTTATGAGCGACGTGCACGGCGAGTACGAAGCCTTTATGCACATCCTCAATAACTGCTCGGGCGTCGTGCGCGAACATGTCGACGAGATCTTTGGCGACACGCTCTCCTTTGACGAAAAGGGCGAGCTGTGCACGCTTATCTACTACCCGCGCGAGAAGATCGAGCTGGTCCGCAGCCGGCGCGAGGACTCCCCCACCTGGTACAAGACAATGCTCGACCAGCTCATCATGGTTGCCCGCTCGCTTTCGAGCCGCTATACGCGCTCCAAGGTGCGTAAGGCCATCCCGCGCGATTACGCCTACATCATCGACGAGCTGCTGCACACGCATCCGGACGAGAACAACTATCGTGTGCGCTATCACGAGCGCATCGTGGAGTCCATTCTGGAGACCGCAAGCGCCGACGACTTTATCGAGTCGCTCGCCTCGCTCATCAAGCGCCTGGCCGTCGACCACCTGCACCTGGTGGGCGATATCTTCGACCGTGGCGGCGGCGCTGCCAAGATTATGGACCGCCTGCTCACCTACCATTCGCTCGACATCCAGTGGGGCAACCACGACCTGCTGTGGATGGGCGCCGCTGCCGGCGAGCCCGCCTGCATCGCCACGGTGCTGCGCAACAACCTGCGCTACGACAACTACGAGATCCTCGAGAACGACTACGGTATCTCGCTGCGCGAGCTCGTCGCCTTTGCCGATGCCACCTACACCGCCGGTGAGACCATCACCCCGCTGATCAAGGCCATCAACGTGCTGCTCTTTAAACTCGAGGGCCAGATTATCCAGCGCCACCCCGAGTTCGACATGACCGACCGCCTGCTGCTCGACAAGATCGACCACGACGCCGGCACGGTCACGCTTGCCGACGGCAGTGTATGGCCGCTCACGACCAACGACTTCCCCACCGTCGATCCGGCGGACCCCTACACGCTCACGCCCCAGGAGCAACACATCATCGACAAGCTTGTGTCCGAGTTTGTCACCGCCGATCATCTGCATCGCCATATCGATTTCCTCTACACCCACGGCTCGATGCACAAGGTCACCAACGGCAACCTGCTGTTCCATGGCTGCGTGCCGCTCAACGAAGACGGCACCTTTAGCAGCATGAACTGCCTGGGTACCTGGCACGCCGGCCGTGATTATCTCGATTTTTGCGACCGCATCGCCCGCCGCGCCTGGCGCGTGGGCGACCGCGACGCCCTCGACTGGATGTGGTACCTGTGGATCGGCTTTAACTCACCCGCCAGCGGACGCCTGGTGCGTACCTTTGAGCGCGCCTATATCGCCGATAAGAGCACCTGGGCCGAGCCGATGGACCCATACTTTACGCTTACCAAGTCGCCCTCGGTCTGCGACGACATCATGCGCGAGTTCGGCGTTGCCCCCATGGCATGTTCGCCGACCGGCCACATCATCAACGGCCACACACCCGTTAAAACCACCAAGGGCGAGCAGCCCATCCGCGCCGAGGGCAAGCTGCTGGTCATCGATGGCGGCTTCTGCCGCGCCTACCATCCCAAGACGGGCATCGCCGGCTACACGCTCATCTCGAGCTCACGCGGCTGCCGCCTCAAGTCACACCGGGCCTTTACCACGGTTGCCGAGGCACTTACCCGCAATGTTGACATCGAGAGCGAGACCAACCGCTTTGACGAGGCAGACCGGCGCCGCATGGTGAGCGACACCGATACCGGCGCCAAGATCCGCAGCCAGATCCAGGACCTACGCCAACTGCTCGATGCATATAGAAACGGTGCTATCGAGGAGCGCGCCTAGCCCCGCCTGCGGGGATTGGCTAAACTTGCTGAGTTCGTCATCCCCACGGCGCTCCGGCGCCACCCTAAGGCAGGTACCATGCAAAAGCTCCTTGCGCAGATCATGAAGTTTGGCGTCGTCGGCGTCGTCGCCACGGTCATCGACTTTGGCATCATGAATCTGCTCCACTACGGTCTGGGCCTTAACATCCTGATCGCCAATACCAGCGGCTTTATCGTCTCGCTCATCTTTAACTACGTCGCGAGCATGAAGTACGTGTTTGCGCACAAGGAGGGCATGAGCCGCCGCCGCGAGTTCATTATCTTTGTCGTGCTGTCCGTGATCGGCCTGGCTCTCAACGACGGTATCGTGCTGGCGCTCAACGCCGGCCTGGGGCTCGAGGCCAATATCGCCAAGATTTGCGCCACCGCGCTTGTTATGGTCTACAACTTTGTGACCCGAAAGATCTTCCTGGAGGGCGAGGAGACTAAGTAGCTCGACCTCCTCCTATCACTACGAGGCCCACGGACGACGTACGTCGAGCGCTGCGTTATTCGTGGGCCTCGCTCGTTTACGGAAGGATTTGCGACGTCTGCGGATTGTCTCTTGCAAATTTGGCGAGTTCGTATAGTTCTTGGCAAAGCCCTTACGTTTCCCCTGCAAAAGCTCTAAAGTATCCTCTGCTCGATTCGTCAACGCATTGGATGTGATTACGTGCGCAAGGCACTGGCACAACCTCATACTAAGCAATTCCTCAAGTTCGCTGTCGTGGGTCTTATCTCCTTTGGCATCGACTGGGGGATGCTCATTGCGCTCGTCGAGCTGTTCCACCTCGATTTTTTGATGAGCACCACGATCTCGTTTATCACGTCCGTCGTGGTCAACTACTGGCTCAGCATGAAGTACGTGTTCGACCATCGCGAGGGCATGAGCCGCAAGCGCGAGTTCACGATCTTCACCATCCTGTCGGTGATTGGTTTGGGCCTCAACGACCTGTACATGTTTGTGGGCGTCACGTTTTTGAGCATCGGTTACCAGGCCATGAAGGCCATCGCCACGTTCCTGGTCACCTGGTACAACTACTTTAGCCGCCGCTTCTTCCTCGAAGGCGCGCAGTCGTAGACGGCCCAACATAATCTCGCTTCGCAGCCGGTTGGAATTCACGTTCCAACCGACTTTTTGTTTACAGAGCCTGCCGAGGAAAGCGTACGAGGCGGGCTACAGTGCATGAATGGGACGCGGTTTCTCCATGAGCGCCGTTCCGGAAAGTGCATCCCAGATTGCAGCCTCAGAATGGGATGCAGCTTCCGCAATGCCGTCCTAGCGGAAACTGCGTCCCGGAATCAGTCAGCAGAACGGGACGCAGCTTCCGGATGAGCCCCCATGCGGAAAGTCTATCCCGGAATGAGCCCTCAGAGCGGGACACGCTTTCCGAAACCCGCCCCATCGGGAAACTGTATCCCGGTCTGAGCGGGGATTCCGGGACGCAGTTTCCCGCGGATGCCGAAACGGAAAGCCCATCCCGTTATCGATGTCTAGAACGGGATGGGCTTTCCCAATGGATGCTGATGCGGAAACTGTGTCGCGGAATTCGCCTACAGAGCGGGATGCATTTTCCGGTTGAACCTCGATTGGGAAACGACGTCCCATTCGCATAAAAACGGGCGGCCCGGGTGTTTGTCCGAACCGCCCGTCTGGCGCGCTATGTCGAGGCCTCTAGCCTATTACGTAATACCAGACTACGTTGTCGCCGTTTGAGAGAACGTAGTTGCTGCAGGCCGTCATGGGCGTTGTGCCGTTGACGGAGTACATCCAGCCGCTCGTGCCGCCGTACTGTTTCTCGGCCAGACCACCAATCGCGGCGACATACGTGCCGTATGACGAGCCGTGCGCATTGACAGAAAGCCCCAGAGCGCACAGGGCATCGTAGACCGTAGCGCCCTCGTTAAAGGTGAAGGTGCCTCCAGAAGACACAGGATTGCCCACGGCGCTCGACGTAACCGAGACCGTCACTGTGACATAACCAGACTGCTGCGAGCCGTCCTGATTGCCCGCAGAGGCGCCGCCACTGTTGGATGCAAACCCACCGCCAGACGCCGAGCCACCGCCCGAAGAAGAGCCGTCAGAAGAACTCGATCCGCCAGTGGAATCAGAATTCTGCGAACCCGATTTGTCCCCTGACTTCTTGCCGCCCTTGTCTTCGGACTTCTTCTCCTTCGAGCCCTTGTCTGACTTTTTGTCCGAAGATTCAGACTTGTCCTTGGAATCAGATTCATCCGAATCCTTCGACCCGTCCTTCGCATTGTCCGAAGATTTTGAGCCCTTGACTCCAGTCTTACCCGAAGCGGTAGTCGAGCCGGAAACCGACGCATCCTTAGCAACGACGCTCTCCCCCGTCACGGTCTCGACAATCCAATCGATGGACCAGGCACCGCTGGCGGAAGGGTGAACAAAGCCCAGCGAGACGACAATCAACACGATGCAGACGGCCGTCAGAGCCCCAAGCAGCGTCTTGCGCCGAGGGGCGGACGCCGCCGAAGCGGCGCCCTTTTGCTTTGCATCGTCGAGCTGGATGAACGACGAGTCGGACTGCTTGGACTCGGCGTCCTGAGGCTTATTGGACACAGCCCTCACCTACCGACGCTTGGTGAATACGAACACGCCGATGACGGCAAGACCGATCACGCCAGCCGCAACGCCGACGATGGCAAGCGGATTGGTGCCATTCTCCTGCTCGGAAGCACTAGAGGACTTCTTAGCAGTGGTCGTGGAAGCAGCACCCGTATCGGACTTGGAATCGGACTTCTTGTCGGACTTGCTGCCCTTCTTGTCAGACTTCTTCTCGTCCTTCCTATCGGACTTATCGGAGTCCTTCTTGTCGGACTTGTTGTCCTTGGTCTCGGTCTTGGTCGACACCGTCGTCTTGGTCGTCGGCTTATGACCCGGGGCGACAGCGCCGCCAGCCTGCTGGCCCTTCGTGCCGGAGCCGGAACCCGTGCCAGCGCCCGTGCCAGCACCGGAACCGTTACCAGCGCCACCATTGCCGCCATTGGAACCAGAACCGCCAATGCCGCCAGGGTTAACGGCGTTCTTGGTCCACATGGCATACAACGTCAGATCGGCCGTCACCGGCGTACCGAAGTCATACGCCTGCGTGCAAGCCTCATCGGTATACCAGCCAGCGAAGGTGTAGCCCTTGCTCTGCGGCTTGGTCGAGGGCTCCGTCGCCGCCTTGCCTTCCTTCACGCGTTGAGAATCGGGCATCGCCGCATCCTTACCGTTGGCGTCGAACGTCACGGTATAGCGGTTGACCCTTTGGCCATTGCCCTTGACTGCAAACAGCTTGCCCGAGTCATTGACATAGTAGAGTGAGCCATCGGATCCGACCGAAATAGAAGCCATGCAGTACTGCTGATCGCCCGCCGCGGGCGTATAAAGCAGCTCGGCCTCGTCATCGCCCATACGGTAGCGATAGATGCCGCCCGGGTTGTTGTTAGACGTAAAGTAGACGTACGTCTCGCCATTCTGGACAGAAACGACCGGCTGCGACTTTACATCACCGCCGCCCGAAGCCCCCTGACGAATATAGCTACCGTCCGCCTTGCAAATGGAATAGTCCACGGCAAGCGTCTCGGCATCAATCACTGCAAGCTGACCGTAGTGATACGTGTACTTGTTCTGATAACCGCCCATAAAGGATTCAGTCGATGCGCCTCCGACCACAATCTTGCCGTTGGCCAGCACCGGCGTCGAGGTCGAGCTGCTACCAAACGCCACCTTGCCAAGCTCCGACAGCGCTCCGTCCGTTCCAACCAAAAGCTTATGCAAAACGCCATCGGCGCTCACGACATAAGCGATCGACCCATCGACCAGCACGGTTGTGCGCACGCGGTCGGCAATCTTGAGCGACGCAACGGTCTTTCCAGTTTCGGGATCGACCGTGCTCACCGTACCGGAATCATCTGCGATGACCCCATAATTGCCCGAGAACGCCAAGCCGGCCCAGTAGTAGCCCTTGCTGTTCTCGTTCTTATGCTGCCACATAACCTTGCCATCGGAGATGCGCACGCAGAGCAGGTAGCCGTCGCTCGAGTCGGACCAGCCGGCCGACGCCGTACCAAAGTAGGCAAAGCTGTCACGAACCGTAATGGACGCAAGTGACTGCTGAGCACCATCGGGGCCAGCAGGCAACCCATCGGTTACCCAAACCGTCGCCAGAGCATCAACCGTCAGCGCCTGCAGGCGACCGCTCGAAAGCGGCACGAGTATCACGCCGCCGGTGTATACCATACGCGAGGTCGAATCGATCTTTGCCGCCAAAGGCGATTCGGCAACGGTCTCACCCGTGTCGACATTCTTCTTGAGCAGCTTGGAACCAACTGCCACGTAGAGGTAGTCACCGACCAGCAACGGGTCGGAAATACCCTTGCTCCATTCGTTCGAGCCCTTGAGCTCGCTCACCCATTTTGCCTCAGCGTCCTTCGTGGGCACAGGAGCGTCAGTTACTTTGTCGGCGCTCGTATAACCAGGCCAATCGCTATCCCAGTTAGGACGTGCGGCACCCGGGTCAACAACAACGCTGTCGACGCCGGGCACAGTATCGCCGGGAGCAAAAGCCCAGACGATTTTGTCGCCAGACTTGAGCACGTAATCGCTATCGAGCTGAGACCCAGGAACGCCGTTGACAAAGAACGACCATGCACCCGACAGCTCGGTGCCATCAAGCGGAGATACGAGACTATAGACGCCCCAATAGCCAAATTGGTCGTACATTTTTGACTTTATGCCAAGGGCATCGAAGTAAGCAGCAGAGGCATCCTTAATCGACGTGCCCTTAGCAAACACCTGGGTCGAAGGGCTCGTCCAACGCTGAGCTATCTCGGCCTTTTTGCCAATAATCTCCATCGTGACGGAAACCTGCTCGGGCGCGGGGTCGCCGTACTTCGAGTAGCACCAGACGACGGAGTCGCCGTCCTTGAGCGTGTAGCCGCCCGCGCCGACCTCGGAGGCGCTGCCGTTGACGAACAGCTGCCAGTACGCGCCGGTCGCCGAGTCGTAGCCGAGCTTGCGGTCCTTATCGAAAGGCGACGTGATCGTGTTGAGCGCCCAGCCCCAGGGGCCGTTGGGGTCGTAGTCGGCCTTGAGGCCGGCCCGCTTGAAGAGCTGCTCGGAGAGGTCGGCCGCGGTCGAGCCCTCCTTCAGCGTGATCTGCTGGGCGGCGGCCCAGGTCTGCTGGGCGCCCTTGGCGTCGGTGCCGACGACGGAGCACGTGGCCGAGACCTGAGCGACAGGCGCGGGGTCGCCGTACTTCGAGTAGCACCAGACGACGGAGTCGCCGTCCTTGAGCGTGTAGCCGCCCGCGCCGACCTCGGAGGCGCTGCCGTTGACGAACAGCTGCCAGTACGCGCCGGTCGCCGAGTCGTAGCCGAGCTTGCGGTCCTTATCGAAAGGCGACGTGATCGTGTTGAGCGCCCAGCCCCAGGGGCCGTTGGGGTCGTAGTCGGCCTTGAGGCCGGCCCGCTTGAAGAGCTGCTCGGAGAGGTCGGCCGCGGTCGAGCCCTCCTTCAGCGTGATCTGCTGGGCGGCGGCCCAGGTCTGCTGGGCGCCCTTGGCGTCGGTGCCGACGACGGAGCACGTGGCCGAGACCTCTTGGCTTGCGGCTTCGGTAGGCTGAGATTCAGCCTCATCGGAAGCGGCTGCAACGCTTTTGACGTTCTGTTCGGATGAATCCGGCGAAGTAGTAGAAGCCTCGACTGCGGCAGAATCGTCCGACGCTACGCCGTTACTATCTGCGTCATTCGTCGAAGTGCCATCGTTGGCCGACGCATCGCTCGCGTTAGAGCCGGTTTCAGAAACGACACCGTCGGCAGCACCGTCCGCGGCCCCCGCGCCCTCACTCAACGTCGCAGCCTGAGCCACAGCCTCGGCAATGCCCTCGGCGCCCTCGGCCCACAGCTGAGCCGGTGTGGTGCTAAAGGCCATCGCGAAGGCCAGGAATGCCACCAGGCCGCGCTTGGCTACACCGCGTGCAATCGCGCCACGGCGATGCAACGAGGCGCGCTCACGCTCGTCCTCAAACATATCCATTTGTCCCCCATTGTCTGCACTTGGAGCATTGCCCAGCGGCTGCACCACGTCATCGCGAACATTGCGCTCGAGTACCCCCATCGGGGTCCCCCTTCCCTCCAGAGCCCAACGCGTACCGGCGGCATGCGCCACGGTCGCGTGCAAGATGGGAGGCGATCCGACTTAACCTTACCGACCCGGGCGCGCCGTCCGATCTGCGGCGTGACCATCCCGGGCCAAGAGGAATTACGGTTACTGGTACAGCCGGGGACTTGCACCCCGATTCTCCCAAACGCGCAGGAAAACCGCGCATTCGTGCGTCTCCGCACCACCATCTAGGCCATCGATTATTACTGTCAGTATGGTAGCACGCAAAAGGGCCCCGCACACAGGCGAAGCCCAAGGTAAAAGCTATGGTTTGCGATAGGAAGGACTGTCGTCGGACCTTGCAAGAACAGCCCGTTTCAAAACTATGCCGGATTACGGGGCTGATTCAGCACTTCGCAACCATATCAACCATTTTCGAAAACCAACGACTCATCTACCTGCGGTTTTAAAAGCACGGATTCCGGCATGGTCGAGGTTCGGCACTCCAGCCCCGTAAACCGGCATAGTTTTGTTCGGACCAGCCCACGCCGGCGCGACGCAAGGCAAAATGATCCGTTTTATTCTGCCCCCCCAGGGGTCATTACCGCTTGCCGCCGTGGCTGTTGCGCCAGATCTCGCGGCCCAGCATCAGCGCCAGCACCAGCGCGCTCACGTAGCCCATAAAGCCAATGACCGGGATACCAAACACAACCGGCTCGATGCGCGCGTAGTACACCACCGACGAACCGATAAACAGACCAGCGATCACAATTGCCATCGACATGCGGTCGATAATTCCACCCAGCTGTCGCAGCGCCTTATCGCTGCTCATGATCTGCGTGTTTACCTTAAGCTGACCGCGCGTGAGCATGCGCGACGCCAAGCCCAGATACTCGGCCGCCTCGAGCGAGCCTTTTGCCGCGCGATAGCTGCTCGCGGCAAGATCGCGCCCCATTTCGCGGACGCGTGCATAGGCGCTCTTCTCGTTTTTGATGTGCGTCTGGATGATCTGGATCATGTTGACGTTGGGCATGTACTCGGTCAGCAGACCCTCGAGCGTCACCATGCCGCGCGCGAACATCGTCACCACGCTCGGCAGCTCAACGTCGTTCTTGCGCGCCAGGTTTAGCAGCGAGGTCAAAAACTCGCCGATATCAAGATCCTTAAGGTCAAGACCCGCAAAGTCGGCGACGATAAAGTCCAGATCGGACAAAAAGGCCGAATGGTCGAGCTCGGCCGAGTCGCCGCGCGTCACGGCAAAGCGCATAAGCGAATCCTTGAGCTTGGGCACGTCGCCCTCGGCCACGGCGAAAATCATGTCCTTGACGATACCGCGGTCGTGGCTCGACATGCGCCCGACCATGCCCAGGTCAATAAAGTAAACGATGCCATCTTTGAGGATGATGTTTCCCGCATGCGGGTCGGCATGGAAAAAGCCGTCGTCGAGCACCTGCGTCGAATAGTCCTCGACAATCGCCGAGCCGATCTTTTCCAGGTCATAGCCCTCGGCCACCAGGCGCTCGGGATCGGCAATCGAGATGCCGTCAATGTAGTCCATGACCACCACGTGCTCGGTGCACAGGTCCAGATAGGATTTAGGGCACGTCACGCCATGCACGCTTTTGTGAAAGTCATAGAAATCGTTGAGGTTTTTGGCCTCGGCTAAAAAGTTGGTCTCCTCGCGAAACGAGGTCCACAGCTCTTCGACCACGCCGTGCAAGTCAACAAACTGGTCAGTGTTGACGAACTTTGAGACGATGCGCACCACCGAGCGAATGATGTCGATGTCCTGCGCCATGACCTGCTGCGCGCCGGGGCGCTGCACCTTAACGGCCACATCCTCGCCGGTCACCAGGCGGGCACGGTGTACCTGCGCGAGCGACGCGCTACCGAGCGGGCTGGGGTCGATCGCGTCGAACATCTGCCCCAAGCGCTGGCCGTACTCCTCTTCCAGACAGCGGAGCACTACCTCATACGGCACCGGCTCTACGTCGGAGCGCAGGCGACGCAGCTCGTCGCAAAACCGCTGCGGCAAGATCTCGGAGCGGTTGGCCAGGATCTGCCCCATCTTGACGAACATGGGGCCGAGCTCTTCGAGCAGGCGGCGTAGGCGCACCGGCGTGAGGTTATCCCATACGCGGTACTTTTTGACCAGGCGAACGATTTGCCCGATGCGTTCGCGACGGCCCGCCGGCGTGAGCTGGTATTCCTCGTCCGGCGCCATCGCGTCGGGCTCCTCGGGGACCATATCGACAGCGCGCGGCTTCTTGCGAGCGCCCGAGACGGCGGCCTCGACCTCATCGACAACCGCCGTCTCGTCGCCCAAGGGATCTAGATTGTTGTAATCGGTGGTGGAATCTGCCATCTGCGCTGCTACTCGGCCTCTTCGGCGTCCTCTGCGTCGTCGGGCTCAACAGACTCGACGGGCACCGAGGTCACGTTGTCCTCGACCGAATCGACGATGTCGCGCACATGGGCCAGGAAGGCCGTGCGCTCGGGGCCGGTCATAACGCGGACGCGGGCCAGGATGAGCTCGTCGAGCACGCGCTGTGCCGCAGTCTCGCCCTGCATGCCCAGGCGCTCGGTCAGGTCGGAGATGGTGCCACCCGCCTGCTCGAACATGTCGGACACGCTGCGGGCGATATCGGGGGTGCCGGCATCCTTGCGGACCTGCTCGCCCTTGGTACCGAGGTCGTCAAGAACCTTCTTGCCGCCCTCAACGGCAACGGCGGCGGCGCCGAAGCCCACGTTGATGGCGCCGTTAACAAGCTGATCGAGTTTCATAACCATGGTTGGCTCCAATCATGAACAATTGCATTGGCCTTCTTGTACCCAAGATTGGGCGAACGACACAAAATCGTTTTACCGCCAAGATAGGAATCGAGCGGGGCAAAGCCTTTGGCGGCGTTTGCCCCGCTCGCTCGTTGCAAGGTTGTCTTTACCTCACGTTGTCGTTCATCGCGAAGGAGTTCTTCATGGCGCAGCTCGTGGTGTAGAGCACCTTGCCCAACAGAGCATCGGTCTCCACGCGTACGAGCTCGGCAAAGGCCTCGTTGGCGCGGGCGAGCTCGGCGGGCACCTCGGCCTCGGGCAGCGCGGCTACGACGGCGTCAACGTCGTGAATCTGTTTGTGACCCATGCCGCCGACCTTCTCCTGATAATCCTCGACCGCGCGACCGCACTCATGGAAGCGAACATCGGCCAAGGCACCGATCAGGCGATTTGCCCAATAGAAATTCTCGGACGTCACGCGAGCCTGCGTGTCGGCATAGTACTCGGGCATGGTCTCGACGTTGGCGTACAGCGGAACCAGCGCGTTAAACGAGTTGGAGCCAAACGCCATCCACTGCACGGCGCGATACGCCGGCTGCGCATAGGGGCGCAGCTGCAGCACGGCGAGCTGACTGTTGCGATTGATGCCGATAGGACGATAGGCGCCGCGTGTGGCGGGTGTACCCTTGCTGCCGTAGCAGTCGTACTCCGTACCCTGGTAGTGGCTCGAAAGCACATACTTGATGTCCTCGATGGTCACCTTGCGCTCGGGCACGCGGCTCCAGGGGATGTCGTCGCTCTCGGGCGTGTAGTCGGCCTCGGGACCGTCCCACACATCGCTGGGGTTGAGACAGCGCTGCATGTACCAGGCGCGCGGCGTGTTGTAGACGTGGTCGCTGTCGCTGTGCGAGCCAAAGGCCTCGCGCGGGTTAAAGACCGCGGCCGGGCCGTCGCCCTCGACGCCCAACGTCAGGTCCAGATGCCACTCGGCCATCCAGGAGCGCAGGTCGGCGGAGCACATGTGGTCGACCTGCGCGCCCTCGGCATCGTCCAGGTCAAAGCTGTCGATACCCAGCTGGTTGGGCATGGTCACATAGGCGTCGTCGGGCACGCGCTTGGCGATCCAGTGGTGGCCGCCGATGGTCTCGAGCCACCAGATCTCGTCCACGTCACTAAAGGCGATGCCGTTGTTCTCGTAGGTGCCGTAGCGCTCGAGCAGGTCGCCCAGAATGCGCACGCCGTCGCGGGCAGACTTGGCGTACGGCAGCACTAGGGTCACCATATCCTCCTCACCCAGACCGCCGGGCTGCGCCGGAACATAGCCGTCCTCGCCCTCGTTGCCCTTGGCGGGCACGTGGTCCACGAGCGGATCGGCGCCGCGGACGCGCTCGTTGGTGGTGAGCGTCTCGGTTGCGGACATGCCAACATTGAGCTCGTTGAAGCCGGCCTCGGCCCAAATGCCGTGACCGGGAACGACGTCGGGGACGCTCGTGTAGCGCATGGGGTTGTCGGGCAGCTCAACGGTCAGGTGGCTCAGGACACTCGTGTAGACACGCGGCTGCTCGTCGGGGTGTACCACACGCATACGCTTGGGCTCAAACACCCCGTTGGACGAGTCCTCATTGCGGGCGACCAGGGTCGACCCGTCGTAGCTCGCGTTCTTACCAACCAAAATCGTTGTGCAGGGCATGCGCATCCTCCTTGAGCGAAGAAATCAAACGGCAACAGTGTATCGCTTCGGCGCAAAAAGGGCGAAACCGCCGCCCCGGCAACCCCTGTGGTCAAAAAATGCCAAATATGAGTACTGTCACCAATTTAGTAACAGCAATTTCTATGAACAAAGATGTCGATAATCTACATTTGTTCAAAAGCTGGACAATGTAATTCCTCATAGGTCCAATAAAATAGGCTCTCTATCGATAATAAATACCGATAGAGAGCCAAAATGACCTAAAATATATGTGACTATCTTGGCAACAGTACTCATATTTGGCGTTTTTTGACCACGTGGTATATGGCTAACCCCTCAAACAGCCCAAAACGCCTATTTCGATGCACGCTCCGCCGCCTCGATCACGTGCTTGGCGAGAATCGCAGTGGTCACAGCCCCCACGCCGCCCGGCACGGGTGTGATGGCGTTAACGATCGGCTCCGCAGCATCAAAATCGACGTCGCCGACCAGCTTGCCGGCGGCCTCGTCCCAGTTGATGCCCACATCGACGATCGTCTGGCCCTCGCGGACCGCATCCGCGCCAATCGTGCGCGCACGTCCAACCGCGGCAACAACAATGTCGGCAGAACGGCACTCGGCAGCCAAGTCGCGCGTATGCGTATGGCACGTCGTCACTGTGGCATTGCGAGCCGTAAGCATGGCGGCGACGGGACGGCCAATCACCAGCGACCGACCGACGACCGCGACTTTGGCACCGTCCAGCTCAACGCCGTAATGGTCCAGCAACGCTAGCACTGCCTCGGCCGTGCAAGGAGCAAAGCCCTCGCCTCGCCCCGAAAGCGTGGTAAGCAGCGAGGCCGGCGTCATAGAGTCAACATCCTTGGCGGGATCGAGTGCCGCGGCGAGCGCATCCTCGTCAAGCCCAGCGGGCAACGGACGAAACATCAGACAGCCGTGAACAGCGGGGTCGGCATTGATGTCCTTAATAGCCGCCAGCAGCTCATCCTGCGAAACATCGGAGGGAAGCAATACGCGGCGAACCTCGATGCCAACCTTCTCGCAGCGCTTGAGGGCACCGCGCTCGTAGGATAGATCGTCCTCGCGCTCGCCCACGCGAACGATGGCCAGCGTCGGCACGATGCCCCGTTCGCGCAGGGCGGCGCAGCGAGCAGCGAGTTCCTCAGTCAAGGCACGGGCAACGGGAGCACCCTTCAGCAGCTCTGCCATGGCT
>UQTD01000029.1 GCA_900543845.1 uncultured Collinsella sp. | reverse complement strand
CACGCAAAGGAAAGCACTTAATGTGCTTTCCGTCTTGCGCAGGACTGTAGAGCAGGAAAGTTCATATGCGCCGCCCGGCTCCCGCCGCTCTCGGGGGCATCTCTCATGCAAAAACTTTTGTTGGGTAAAGTCCGAGGTCAGTGGCGTTTTATACTGAGAAATTCAAAAAAAGTTGAAAATTCATTACATATTTGCGTTGACTTTAGGCAACTAAAGTTTCATACTCCTTTTCATCCACTGGGGGATGTGAACACGCACGGATCGTTCACATCATGATTGAAGAGGATTTCTCAGACATGTTCACGCATCAGCTAAACATTATCAGCGTAGTAATTATCTGATGCGGGTTAGCACATACAGCTAGCCCGTACGATAACGGGCGGCTGATGAAGATGAGGGCCGTCGAGCGCAACCGACGGCCCTCATTTTTTATGTCTGGGAAGTTCTTTTTAGAGGAGGAAATGTAATGAACGGAGTTTTGCTCATGGTTGTGGCCGCGGCGGTGCTCGCTTGCGGCTATCTGGGCTATGGCCGATGGCTGGCCAACAAGTGGGGCGTTGACAAAGAGGCCCTCACGCCGGCCAAGCGCATGAAGGACGGCAACAGCTTCTCGCCCGTCTCCGCCTTTACCGCGTTCTCGCACCAGTTCAGCTCGATCTGCGGTGCCGGCCCTGTCACGGGTACGATCGTCGCCATGGCCTTCGGCTGGCTTCCCGTCGTGCTCTGGGTCCTCGTCGGCGGCATCTTCTTTGGCGCCGTCCACGACTTTGGCGCCCTGTACGCCTCGATGAAGAACAACGGCAAGTCGCTCGCTCAGCTCATCGAGAAGTACATCGGCAAGACCGGCCGTCGCCTGTTCCTGCTGTTCTGCTGGCTGTTCTGCATCATTGTCATCGCCGCCTTCACCGACATGGTCTGCAAGACGTTCATGTTCACCCCGGCCGTTGACGCTTCTGGTGCTGCTACCGGTGCCATCGACTTCACCAAGTCCTATGCCGCCGGCTGCGCTGGTACCATCTCCATCCTGTTCACCTTCGTCGCTATCGCCTTTGGTTGGGCCCAGAAGAAGTTCAACCTCACCGGCGCTGCCGAGTTCATCACCGGCGTGGTCCTCATGGTTCTCATGTTCGCCGTCGGTATGCAGTTCCCGGTCTACCTGGATAAGTTCCAGTGGTTCGCCGTCGTCATGGTCTACCTGGTCTTCGCTGGCGCTATGCCCATCCAGATGCTCAAGACTCCGCGTGACTACCTCACTTCCATCATGATGATCGTCATGATCGTCTGCGCTGTCCTCGGCATCGTCGTCCTGGGCGTCAACGGTCAGGCCACTATCACCGCTCCGGTCTTTACCGGCTTCTCCACTGCCTCCGGCATGATGTTCCCGGTCCTGTTTGTCTCCGTTGCTTGCGGTGCTCTCTCCGGTTTCCACAGCCTCGTTTCTTCCGGTACCTCCTCTAAGCAGGTCGAGAAGGAGCAGGACGCCGTCAAGGTCGGTTACGGCGCCATGATCGTCGAGTCCTTCGTCGGCATCCTTGCCATCATCGTCGCCGGCATCATGTTCTCCGATATGAACACCGCCGGTACTGGCGCCCTCAACGCCGGTGTCGCTTCCACCCCGTTCCAGATCTTCGCCGCTGGCATCTCCCGCGGTATGCAGGCCTTCGGTGTTGACGGCACGCTCGCTACCGTCTTCATGACCATGAACGTCTCCGCTCTGGCCCTGACCTCGCTCGACGCCGTCGCCCGCATCGCCCGCACTTCGTTCTCTGAGTTCTTTGCCCAGACCAACGACGCCCTGGCCATCGAGTCCAAGGCCGGCTACATGAAGGTCCTCGGCAACCCCTGGTTCGCCACGGTTGTCACCCTGCTTCCTGGTCTCGCCCTCGCTTTTGGTGGCTATGCCAACATCTGGCCGCTCTTTGGTGCTTCCAACCAGCTGCTCGGCGGTATGACCATGATCACCCTCGCCGTGTTCTGCAAGTGCACCGGCCGCAAGGGCTGGATGCTCTACGTGCCCGTCGCCTTCCTGCTCTGCTGCACCTTCACCTCGCTGGTCCAGAGCGCCATGGGCTGCATGACCGCTGTCCAGGCTTACGGCTTCTTCGGTACCATCCCGGCCACCGCTACCACGGCTGCCGTCTCCGTCGCCGCCACCAAGGGCCTGCAGCTCGTCTTCGCCGTCCTGCTGATGGTCCTGGGCCTCATCGTTGCCGTCAACTGCCTCAAGGAGTTCTTCGGCAAGGAGGCCGGCTCCATGCCCGACGAGGAGCCCGAGTGGTCCGAGATGGGCAAGGCCGAGTATGGTCGCGCCGCTGCTGCTGAGGCTCCTGCCGACGCTGAGGCCGCCAAGGCCTAGCCGATCGGACGGATTGAATCCTCCATCTCTATGACTCGGAAAGACCGGGTCCGCAGAACGCGGGCCCGGCCTTTTTTGTAAAGACGGGTGATGTCGGGGTGTTCTCGCAGATGTTTTGCGTGGATGGCGGCGCGCGTTGTACCATATGGACGTATATGTGTGCATATGAAAGGGGCCCCGTGGCCAAGACGGTATATTCCGATAACCAACAAAATGTCGATGCTCTGGCTGAGCGTCTGAGCGGACAAACGTCGCTTTCTGCCGAGCGGGCCAAGCTGGTTGCCTACGACCTGCTCTGCCGCAAGGCACTCAAGATCAAGTCGAGCGCGCTGGCACAGATTTTCCGCTCCGTGGATAAGGAGTGCGATACCAAGGCGATGCGCGATGAGCTTATCGCGGCAAAGATCGTGACCAAGATCGAGGGCAGCGGCATTAACGGCCGCCCGGCGTTCTATACCATCAATGCCGAGATTCATGATGCCCAGGAACAGCCTGTCGAGGATTCCGCTGAGGTGCCTGCTGCGGAAGCAGATGCCCCGCGTGAGCATATCGATACTGACGAGTTGCTCGATGAGCATGTCGTGCGTGCCTTTACCGCCAAGGCGGGTCGAGGCGGTTTTGGCGGAGGCGGAAAGCGTGATGCTCAGCGCCGCGCCCAACAAGAACGCTTCCGTCGTGCTGTGGCTCAAAAGGATGGGGCCGTTACCGAGGTTGTTGAGAACGAGCCTGTCGCCGAGCCGCAGGAACCTGTGAAAGAGCAAAAGTCCGCTGAGCCTCAGGAACCCAAGCTTCGTCGCGGTGCGCATTTTAAGGCCGAGCGGCAGGACGTTGTGCGCGATGCCGAAGAGGCTGCCGAGGTTGCGGATGATTCCGAGAAGCCGGCCAAGAAGGCCTCAGACTCGTGTCGTCCCGGCCGCGGCTTTGCAGGTCGCGCGTACCCCGTAAAGCGTCAGGAGAATATTGATCAGGTTCCGGAGGTGCGGGCCGAGAAGGTCGTGAAGCCTGCCGAGTCGGAAGTTCGTGAACAGAAGCCTGTTGATGAGCAGACTGCGTCCGATACGGAGACTCAGGGCCAGCAACCCGCGGTTGAACAGACGGGGGAGGGTACTTCGAGCAGGCCTCGCCGTCGTCGTCATCGTGGCGGCCGCGGCTCTAACGCTCAGGATGCCGCCGAGAATGTGGCGCCGCGCGACGAAGATGCGAAGGTGGATGCTCCGATGGAGCAGCCCAAGCGTCAGCCGGCGAAGGAGAGCAAGCCCGAGCGTTCGCAGAAGCAGACGTCATCTTCGAAACGTGAGCGCAATGCCCAAGGCGATTCTAAGCGCAAGTCTCAGAAGAAGCCCGAGTCTGCCGCAGCAGATACGGCTGCCCAGCAGACTGAGTCGACTACCCATGGCGAGGTTTCGGCGTTTGCCCTGGCACGCGTTCTGGGCAGGCAGCTGCTCAAGGTCGTCCCCACGCCCACGGCGCTCTCCAAAATTAAGGAACAGCAGACCCAGATCATTAAGGTCGAGGGCAAGGACAGCAAGAAAGCTCCACAGCGCGCCCAGCACAACGAGATGTCCAATCGCAAGATTGCCGAGGAAATCGCAATCATCCAGGCTTGGGTCGAGCAAAACCGCGGTGCCGATACTCCGGTTGCCTCGCGCCGCCAGCGCGCCTACCAGATCTTCAATGACGAAAAGGCTTTTGACGGCAAGCATGGTGAGCGCCTGATCAGGCGTATGACCGAAAAGGGCATCAGCATGCAGGCGATCAAGGTCGCCCCCAACCGTCCGGTGCACTTTACGGGCTTCTTTACGCTGGGTGCCGACAAGCCGTTCATTATGGTCGAGAACCTGGATACCTATGACGAGATCGTCAAGCTCCTGCGCGGACGTAAACATGCCAAGCTCTTTGGTACCAAGGTGGGCGGCGTAATCTTTGGCGGCGGCTGCAAGGCGAGCGTCTCGCACGCACTGGATGATTACCTGGCCGAGATCGGCTATCGCTTTACCTATATCTACTACGTGGGCGACATCGATCGCGAGGGTGCGCGCATCGTCGAGCAGGCCCGCAACGCCAACGTCGTTGAGATTCGCCTGCATGCCGGAATGTATCGCGCCATGCTTGCCGAGCATAAGCGCCGCGTGAAGGCCGGCGGCGCGTGCGAGCCCGCGGCTGCCAACCAGGGCGTGCCGCAGAACCTGGCGGCGACGATCAAGGATCTGCCCATGGTTACGCGCGTGCAGTTCCGCAACGTGCTGCGTGAGGGCGGACGAATTCCGCAGGAGATTCTGATGACCGCCGACTATCGGGATGGCGACTCGGGAAGCTTCGACCGCATGCTGAACAATTAAATTCCGCCGGCCCCGGGAGAGCGGGGACACCTGCTTAGGTTTCCTGCTCTACAGTCCTGCGCAAGACGAAGGCCACATTAAGTGGCCTTCTTTGCGTGCGGAACTCGCGACAAACTTAATGCCCGGCCCGTCGGGGCCACGCGCCATTTTGTAGATGGCGGCTCGCTTTTCGGAAATGGGCTGATATTTTCTAGATGTAAGGCGCTCTCGGTCGCTATGGGCCTGGGGCACCTTCGCGTTTCCTCAGCTCCGCACCCTTGTGGGTTCGAATCCCTCCGCTTGCCCACAAGAAAGCGCCCCGGGCTGATGAAAGCCCGGGGCGCTCAGTTACCTTGGCTGGGACGGAGGGATTCGAACCCCCAACAGCCGGCACCAAAAACCGGAGTTCTACCGTTGAACTACGTCCCAATGTCATGGTGTCGCTAAAAGCAACTCGTCTAGTTTACCTAATCTGCGAGGGCATCGCAAACGCCATCGAGCAGGCGTACGGCGAGTGTCTGGGCGTCGCTGGCAGTGAAGGTGCCGTTGTAGCGCGTCATGCCGGTGAGCTCAATGCGGATGCGTGCCGGCTTTTGCTGCGCGGCAACATTGGCGGTGCGGATGCGCTGGGCCAGGTTGTGGCACTCGGCGAGGGCAATCGTGGCGC
Organism: uncultured Collinsella sp.; assembly: GCA_900543845.1. GTDB lineage: Bacteria > Actinomycetota > Coriobacteriia > Coriobacteriales > Coriobacteriaceae > Collinsella. The sequence continues at coordinate 17,273 of UQTD01000029.1, read as the reverse complement.
GCGGAGCGGCGTCGGCGGGTAGCTCGTCGCTTGCGATCTCGAGTACCAGGTCGACATCGGTCGGGACCTCGGAGTCGCAAAGCATCATACCGCTGTTGTCGGTCGTCGCCGTGGCGATGTTCCACATACGCGATGCTACGCTGCGCGCGATAGGGTCCTCGCCAATGACGGCAATCTGGAAACGCTCGAGTACGTTGGCCGCGCGGGCAAAGCCGATGCGCGATTCGGCCTCGGTCACCGAAGGTTTACCCTCCCACACGTGGTGCAGGCGGTTGATATAGGCGTAGGTATCCTGGAAAGCCATACCGTCGGCAAACAGACCGACGTTTTCCTGGAACTGCTGAAGGGCCGCCTCGGTGTGCGGGCCAAAGTAGCCATCGTCCTCGCCGCAGGCAAAGCCCAAAACGTTGAGCGCCTTCTGCAGGGCCTGCACGTCGGCGCCATGGAAATTGGGCATGCGCAGATAGAGCGTGCGGTCGCCTAGCTTATACGAGGCGTCTACCAGGGCGCTCCAACAGGGGATATCGACGGCACAGCCAGCGGCAAGGCCGCTATCGAGCCTAAAGGTGCCAACAGCCTGTTCGGTGGTGGTGCCAAAGCGCTTGTCGGCAACCTCGGTGTCATCGATTGTATAGCCGAGCTGCAGAAGGCGGGACTGGACGTCCTCGACGGCTGCTCCCTGCATGCCCGTTGTAATAGGTTCCATGAACGAACCCCTTTCGGCGTACCATTCGTACTATTTGAGCGTGTGTCGGATAGACAACGCAAAGGGATGCATAAACATGCACTCAACAGTGTAGCAAGTTGTACCCAAATACGCTGCTGACAGGTTTTATAGCCCCCGCTAGTTAAGGCGCTCCACAAAGAAATCTGCCATGGAGTCGAACAACTCGCGCGCATGCGGGTCGAGCGAAACGTCCTCGATGGCGGCCTTGGCTTTGGCGGTTAGGTCCAGCGCGTAGGCGTGTGCGTAATCGATAGAGCCGGTTTCCTGGAAGATTTCCACGGCGCGCGCGAGCTGCGCGGGGTCCTCGGTGCCCGAGGAGAGGATCGCTTCAATCTCATCGTGATAGCGCTCATCAGACAGGGCGTGTACGGCGACAAGCGTGCGCTTGCCCTCGGTGATGTCGGTACGGAAGTCCTTGTTGGCGGCCTCCTTGGTACCGATCAAGTTGAGCAGATCATCTTGGATCTGGAAGGCAAGGCCGGTGTGCAGGCCAAAGGCGCGCAGTGCCTCGACCTGCTGTTCGCTGCCTCCGCCAATGATGGCTCCGGTGGCAAGCGGCGTGGCTCCGCTGTAATACGCGGTCTTGTGCGTCGCCATGTCCAGGTAGTCATCAACTGAGATATCAAAGCGCCCGTCACGGACCCAACCCAGGTCGAGCGCTTGACCCTCGATGGTGCGGACGATCATCTCGGTGAGCTCGTGGAGTACGCGCAGCTTTACGTCGGACTCCAGCGTGGGGTCGTCGAGAACCGTCTTGGTGACCATGGTGAGCGCCAGGTCGCCACAATTGATGGCAAGGCCTGTACCCTCGGTAAGGTGCATGCAGGGCTTGCCTCGACGAAGCTGTCCGTTATCGGCGATGTCGTCGTGGATGAGCGCACCCGACTGGAAATGCTCGATGGCCGCCGCGGCGCTGTGGGCGCTCTCAAAGCTGCCGCCCACTGCGGTGGCGGCGAGCATGCAGATGAGCGGGCGGTGGCGCTTGCCGGCATTGGCGGTAAAAGCCGAGAGCGGCGCGTACAGGTAGCGCTCGATATCGGCAGAGGTCGCCTGTCCGTCAAAGAACGTGGCCAGATAGTCGTTGATCTGGTCAAAGTGCTGGGCTAAAAAGCTGGTAAACGGACTGGACACAGGCTCTCGCATTCTTTCTTAGGTTACATCGTTGCGGTGTGCAGATACCATATTGCCACATTGGAGTTGCCGGCGCGTCTGTTTTGGCGATTTGGGGAAACGGGACGCGTGCGCGTGCCGGCTGCTTATATAAGCCTAAAGTGCTCGAGCGCCTTGACGACGCCATCTTTGTCGACCGAGTCGGTGATGTAGTCGGCGCGCTTTTTGAGATAGTCCGGCGCATTGCCCATGGCGATACCGACATCGACGGCGTTTATCAGCGAGACGTCATTGCTGGCGTCGCCGATGCCGTATACGGTTCCGTGGTGGGGATCGAGGGCGTCGAGTACAGACTGGATGCCCCCGCGCTTCGTGCATTCGCGGGGCGAGATTTCGGTTACCTCGAGTTCGAGCTCGTTAAAGCACAGCAGCGGCTCAAGTGCCTTATCTTGAGCGATGTGGTTGGCGAGCGATGTAGACATCAAGATCTTGTAGGCACTGTAATGCTGCAGCTGCGTGACTGCGTCGCCCAGGGTGCGCGCGTATCCGGGGGCATCGGGGGCATCGGCACTCATGCGCACGACGCCGTTGAGGCCCTCAAAGCGGATGACCTCGCCCGATTGCTCAAGGTAGGGGGCAAGACGCTGCAGCATGCTGGGCGTCATCGACAGATCGCGAATTGCGCGTCCGTTGATCTCGGCGTAACCGCCCGCAAGACAGACGATGCCGGTCCACGGCAGCTCAAGAAGTTTGGGGTGGATGCAGCTCAGGGTGCGTCCCGTGCAGATAAAGGCCATGTTGCCGTTGGCGACAAACTCGCGGATTGCCTGCGAAACCGCCTCGTTGGGATAGGGGGACAGATCGCGCTCGTCTTCGGGAAGCTCCTGGGCAAGTCTGGGATCTTGCCAGGCGAGCGTACCGTCGATGTCGAAGAAGCAGATATCGCCGTGCTTGTGGGTTGGGCCGGCGGCAGGGGAGGCCGAGGTGGTGGGCGCAAATTCCGGCTCGAGGCCCATGATCTGGTCAAAATGCTCTTTAACGCGGGGAACGGAGATGCCGATGATCACCTGGGCGGTCTTGCCCGTAATGATGAGGCCCTTGGCGCCCGCCGCGACAAACGACGCGTTATCTGCAACGATGGAAGGGTCTGCGACCTCGACGCGCAGGCGCGTGGCGCAGTTGGTTGCGCCCACAATATTGCCAACGCCACCTAAAAGCTGAATTACCCGCTCAGCGAGGGCGTGATCTTGATCGGATCGACTATTGACCTCGTCATTGGGAGATTGCTCTTTGGCAAAGCCGCTTCCCGTTAAAGGATCGATTGCCGCGCGATTGGCGACATGATCCTCGCGGCCCGGCGTCTTAAGGTCATAGATCAAGATGAGTGCTCGAAAACTAACAAAAAAGATGAGGCTAAAGGCAAGGCCGATACCGAGCGCCAAAAGATAGGCACCGGCATGCGTGCGCATGAGCGGAATAAAGTTGAAGGCTGCCATCTCCATGAGGCCGCCCGAGAAGATGCCGACGATGCCAAAGAGATTCATGGTTGTGGCAAGGCAAGACGATAAGACGGCGTAGAGAAAAAAGAGCCCGGGGTGGGTGAACATAAAGAGAAACTCGAGTGGCTCGGTAACGCCGCAAACCACCGAGGCGATGATGGCGGGAACAAGGATGACCCTGAGGCCGGCGCGGTGTTCTGGTTTTGCGGTGGAGTAGAACGCGGCTGCGATGGCAGGAAGGCCAAAGAGCTTGACCCAGCCGGTGGCGGTAAAACCGGCCCACGGCGCAAGTTCATTAAGGGGGCGCGTGCTATGGGAGAGGATGGGGAGCAAGCTGCTCCACGTGGCGTAGATGCCGTCGTTAATGACCAGGTTGTCGTAGTAGATCGGCATGTAGAGCAGGTGGTGCAGCCCCATGGGCTCGAGCGCTCGCTCCAAAAACACAAAGATGCCCACGCCAAAGGGGCCGACGCTCGTAAGTGCATGGCGCAGCGTTTCGGTCATTGCGTATACGGAGGGCACGATGGCGGCCGAGATAGCGGCAAGGGCAAACACGGCAAAAAAGCTGATGAGGTAGACCAGCGAGGAGCCCGAGAAGGTGCCGAGCCAATCGGGAACCTTGGCATCGTAGAAGCGGTCATGGATGGCGACGACGGTTGCCGATACCACCAGCGGGCCGATAATGCCGGTGTCGAGCGTCTTGATGCCGTCGATGACGGTGATACCGTTGGCGGGGGTCAAAGATGACGGGTACTTAAGCCCAAGGTTGTCTCCGCTCAGCTTAATGATCTCGCTCAAAAAGAAGCAATAGGCAAAATAGGCCACGAGTGCCTCGAGGCAGCAGCGTGCCGGTTGCTTTTGGGCAAGACCGATAGGCAGCGCTACGGCAAAAAGGAGCGGGAGGCGCTTAAAGACCGTCCATGAGCCGCGCTGGATGATGGCCCAAAAAACGTACCAAGGGGTTCCGTATACGGCTAGATCGCCGACGATGTCCGCAGTCGTTGCGAGAGCGGAGACGCCGACCATGAGGCCCGATATAGAAAACAGCATGGCGGGAGCGAACATTGCCCCGCCAAAGCGTTGGATTTTTTGCAGCATGGTCTGCCTTCCGAATATCGAGGCGCGTTGCGCGTGGGGAAACGTTTAAACAATGGATTCATTGTAGAGGACCAGACGATTGTTGTACCGGCAGTTTTGAGCGAAACCGATTTGGGCACGACAGAAACCGTCAACGGTTAAATCCTGTCGCTTTACCGATATTCGGTTTAAACAACTTTAAGAAATGCTATCGTGCCTAGCCGGAAATAAATAATGTAAAGGTGAAACAATGCCAAAAGCGATATACGAAGGAATCTACCGAGAAATACGTTCGCGCATCATTAACGGGACCTATGCGTTTCAGGAGATGCTGCCAACCGAAGCCGAGCTGACCGCGGAATTTGGCTGCACGCGCAATACCGTCCGCCGCGCTTTGAGCATGCTGGCAGACGAGATGTTTGTGCAGCCCATACACGGCAAGGGCGTGCGCGTTATTTGGCTCAAGGGCGAAACCGACATGCTGGGCGCACTCGAGGAAGTCGAGTCGTTTGGCGAATTTGCAAAGCGCAACAATGCCGTCGCATCGACCGAGGTCAAGTCTTTTGAACATTTGATTTGCACTGAGCAACTCTCTCGTCGCCTGGGCTTTAAGGTGGGCGAGGAGTTGATTCGCGTGGTGCGTGTCCGAAGCCTTAACGGCAATGCACGCCAAGTAGACCATGGTTACTTTTTGGAGTCGATCGCCAAGGGCCTGACGCCCGAGATTGCCGCAAAATCAATTTACGACTATCTGGAGCACAAACGCGGCGTCAAGGTGATGGCGAGCCGTCGTACGGTGAGTGTCGAGCTCGCCAACGATGAGGACTGCAGCTACTTGGACCTTGGCAAGTACAATTGCGTCGCCGTCATGGAGAGCCAGTCGTACACCTCGGACGGCATCTTGTTCGAGGTCACGCATGCCCGCACGCATCCCGAGATCTTCCACTACCGCGTCAACTCCAAGCGATAGCCGGCTAGCTCGCAGCCTGACGAGACTCATGCCATCAAAGCGAAAACGCCCGGTCAAACCGACGATACATCGGCTTGACCGGGCGTTTTCTCTGCATTCGATAACAAATAATTGTTTATACAAAACTTGTCAAGTATCAAGTTGAAATTACCGTTCACCGAAGTTTTTCTACCGCTCTAGTAATACTTGTTCAAACAACTAGCCAAATAGCGTATTGTACAAATCAGCAAAAGGGGCAAAGTCCCCGAGCCAATCTCCGAAGGCGGCGGCAAAGGGTGCCGCCACGGTGTGAAAGGGTGGATTGTAATGAAGAACGAAATGAGCAGAAGGCAGTTCCTGGGCTTTGCTGGTTCCGCGGCTGCGGTTCTTGGTCTGGGTCTCGTGGGCTGCGGTGGTTCTGCCGGCTCCGGCTCCTCTGCTTCTGGTGACGCTGCCGAGGTCTACTTCCTCCAATTCAAGCCCGAGGTCGACAAGGAGTGGAAGGAGATCGCCAAGGCGTACAAGGAGGAGAAGGGCGTCGAGGTCAAGATCGTGACCGCCGCCTCCAACACCTACGAGGAGAAGCTCAAGTCCGAGATGTCCAAGAGCTCCGCTCCGACCCTGTTCCAGGTCAACGGCCCCACCGGTCTTAAGAACTGGAAGGATTACTGCGCCGACCTGTCCGATACCAAGCTCCGCGGTGAGCTCATTGACGACTCCCTGGCTCTGCAGTCCGACGGCAAGGATGTGTGCATCGACTGGGTTCAGGAGAGCTTCGGCATTATTTACAACAAGCAGCTGCTCGAGAAGGCTGGCTACAAGGCCGAGGACATCAACTCCTTCGACAAGCTGAAGGCTTGTGCCGACGACATCCAGGCCCGCAAGGACGAGCTTGGTGTCGAGGGTGCCTTCACTTCCGCCGGCATGGACGACTCCTCCAGCTGGCGCTACACCACCCACCTTGCCAACATGCCGCTCTACTACGAGTTTGAGAAGGAGCACAACCAGGAGGACGACGAGATCAAGGGTGAGTTCCTCGACAACTACAAGCAGATCTTCGACCTGTACATCACCGACTCCACCTGCGATCCTTCGCAGCTTGCTTCCAAGACCGGCGACGACGCCACCAACGAGTTCGCAACCGGCAAGGCCGTCTTCTACCAGAACGGCTCTTGGGCCTACTCTGACCTCGTCAAGGCCGGCATGACCGACGATCAGATTGGCATGATGCCCATCTACATCGGTGTTGACGGCGAGGAGAACCAGGGCCTGTGCTCCGGCGGCGAGAACTACTGGTGCGTGAGCTCCCAGGCTTCCGAGGATGCCCAGAAGGCCACCGAGGACTTCATGTACTGGTGCGTCACCGCTGACACCCCGACCAGCATCATCGCCGACAAGATGGGTCTGACCGCTCCGTTCAAGAGCGCCAAGGAGACCACCAACGTCTTCTCGCAGCAGGCCGTTGCCATGGCCAAGGACGGCAAGAAGACCGTCGCTTGGGACTTCGTCTACATCCCCTCTGAGGAGTGGAAGAAGAACCTCAAGCAGGCTCTCATTGCTTATGCTGCCGACAACACCAAGTGGGACGGCGTCAAGAACGCCTTCGTCGATGGCTGGAAGACCGAGAAGGCTGCTTCCGAGTAAGTAGTTGCTGCCCAAGCTATCTGATTAGCGACAGGGGGCGGGCAGACGTAGGTTTGCCCGCCCCCTGCATATTGAAAGGACCCTTCTATGGGCAAAGCACTCAAGCGCTGGTGGCCGCTCTTTATGCTGCCCACGTGCCTGGCGTTTATGATCGGGTTCGTGATCCCCTTTATCCAGGGCTTCTATCTCTCGTTCTGCCAGTTTATTACCATCAACAATACGCACTTTGTCGGTATCGAGAACTACGTGCGCGCGCTGTCCGATCCGCAGTTCTCCACGTCGTTCTTCTTTACCGTGGCGTTTGCCTTCCTGTCGACGGTGCTCATCAACGTGATCGCCCTCGCCATCGCGCAGGCGCTCACCCGCAAGGCGCTCAAGGGCACCAACATCTTCCGTACGATCTTCTTTATGCCTAACCTGATCGGCGGCATCGTGCTGGGCTACATTTGGCAGATTCTGATCAACTGCCTGCTTTCCAACGTTGGCGCCCAGCTTATCGCCCTTAACTCTGCTGCTGGCTTCTGGGGCCTTATCATCCTGACCCTGTGGCAGCAGGTCGGCTACATGATGATCATCTACATCGCCGGTCTGCAGTCCATTCCGTCCGACTACATCGAGGCCGCCAAGGTCGACGGCGCCACGGCATGGCAGACGTTTTGGAAGGTTAAGATTCCTAACCTGATGCCGACCATCACCATCTGCCTGTTCCTGTCCATCACCAACGGCTTTAAGCTGTTCGACCAGAACCTCGCCCTTACCGGTGGCGCCCCGGCGCACTCCACCGAGATGCTCGCCCTGAACATCTACAACACGTTCTACTCGCGTGCCGGCATCGCATGGCAGGGCATTGGCCAGGCCAAGGCAGTTATCTTCTGCATCCTGGTCGTAGCCATCTCCATGATTCAGCTTAAGGCCACGAGGTCCAAGGAGGTGCAGCAGTAATGAAACGCGATAAGGTTATCAACCGTGCGCTCTCAATCTTCTTTACGATTCTGTCGCTCGCGTGGATCTACCCCGTGTTCATGATTGCGCTTAATTCTTTTAAGAAAGCGACCGCAATCAGCACCACCACGGCATTCGATCTGCTCACGCCCGAGACGTTCAACGGCCTCGCAAACTACATGCACGCCCTTAACGAGCAGGGCTTTGCCTCGGCATTTATGTACTCGCTCATCATCACGGTCACGTCGGTCGTGCTGATCTTGGTGTGCTGCTCCATGTGCGCTTGGTACGTGGTTCGTGTCAACAACAAGATCTCGAACTTCTTCTATTACCTGTTCGTGTTCTCGATGGTCGTGCCCTTCCAGATGCTCATGTTCACGCTGTCCAATTTGGCGGACCGCATCGGCTTCAACACGCCGTTCAACATCTGCTTTATCTATCTTGGCTTTGGCGCGGGCCTGGCGGTCTTTATGTTCGCCGGCTTTGTAAAGAACATTCCGCTCGAGATCGAAGAGGCGGCTATGATTGATGGCTGCAACCCGGTCCAGGTGTTCTTTAAGATTGTCCTCCCCATTATGAAGCCCACCTATCTTTCGGTCGGCATCCTCGAGACCATGTGGGTCTGGAACGACTACCTGCTGCCCTACCTTACGCTCGACTCCACCAAGTACAAGACCATTCCTATCTTGATCCAGTACTTCCGCGGCGGCTACGGCCACGTCGAGCTCGGCCCCATGATGGCCTGCATCATGATGGTCGTTGTCCCCATCGTCGTCATGTACATCCTCTGCCAGAAGTACATCATCGACGGCGTGGTGGCAGGTGCCGTCAAGGGCTGATGCCGTAACTGTTTTGCAAGTTTCTGCGGCGCCCCTCAGCGTGGCGCCGCATATCGAAAGGTAAAGACATGGCCGAGATCGTTCTCAAACATGTTCAGAAGGTGTATCCCAACAACGAGTCCAAAAAGAAGGGCTTCTTTGGCAAAAAGAAGAAGACCGAGGAGAAGAAGCACAACCTCAAGGTTACCGAGGACGGTGTGCTCGCTGTAGAGGACTTCAACCTCACCGTTCACGACCAGGAGTTCATCGTCCTCGTTGGCCCCTCTGGCTGCGGTAAGTCCACGACGATGCGCATGGTCGCCGGCCTGGAGGACATTACCTCGGGCGACGTGCTCATCGATGGTAAGCGCGTCAACGACGTGGCGCCCAAGGACCGCGACATCGCCATGGTGTTCCAGAGCTATGCTCTGTACCCCAATATGACGGTGTACGAGAACATGGCGTTTACGCTTGAGCTCAAGAAGGTCCCCAAGGACGAGATCGACCGCAAGGTTCGCTCCGCTGCCGAGATCCTGGGCATTACCGAGTACCTCGACCGTAAGCCCAAAGCGCTTTCGGGCGGCCAGCGCCAGCGCGTCGCCATCGGCCGCGCCATCGTGCGTGACCCCAAGGTCTTCCTGATGGACGAGCCGCTGTCCAACCTGGATGCCAAGCTTCGTAACCAGATGCGTGCCGAGCTCATTAAGCTGCGCCACGAGATCAAGGGCACGTTCATCTACGTCACTCACGACCAGACCGAGGCCATGACCCTCGGCGATCGCATCGTGGTCATGAAGGACGGCGTCGTCCAGCAGACCGCCACGCCGCAAGAGGTCTTCAACCATCCCGCGAACATCTTCGTCGCCGGTTTCATCGGCGTGCCGCAGATGAACTTCTTCGATGCCCAGCTGGTGCGCTCGGGCAACGGCTTTACCGTCAAGACCGAGGATATGAACGTGGCGCTCGCCCCCGAGACTTGCGCTCAGCTTGCCCTCAACTGGGACGGCGGCGACGTGAAGGAGATTACGGCCGGCGTGCGCCCCGAGCAGATTCTGCTTGCCGACAAGGGCGAGGAGGGCGCGCTCCAGGGTACCGTCGAGGTGACCGAGCTCATGGGCTCGACCGAGCATGTTCACGTGACCGCTCCCGACGGCCAGTTTGTCCTGATTATCCCCGTCGTCGACCTCGAGGCCAAGGGCGCGCTCAAGGCTGGCGACACCATCTGGTTCAAGTTCGAGAAGAACGCGACCCACCTCTTCGATAAGGTCTCTGGCAAGAACCTTATCTAGGCCCGGTGCATCCAGGCCCTCCCTTTGGGCGACTGCGGTATTGCCATCCTTTTGCCGCGGTCACATATAAGGCTCCCCTCCCGTCCGCTGGGCGAGAGGGGAGCCTTTCTTTGTGTTGGGGTTGTCTGGCCGGTCGTTTGTCTCGATCTGTAACAGATAGGGCCGATTTCGGACATTAGATGTTACAGATCGAAACGGTTCCACTGAGCTAACCATTTCATCTAAATCTGTAACACCAAAGGTGAATTTCAGCTGCTAGATGTTACAGATCGAGATAAACCCAAGGGGAGGGGCCGGTATGTCTCAATCTGTAACAGCTGGGACCGTTTTGGTTGAGTAGTTGTTATGGATCGAGATTGTTTGGTCGAGTCGGGTCACAGGGTAACGTGCGGGCACAAAAAGCGGAGCCGCGTTGCCACGACTCCGCTTTCAAGAGGATGGGTAAAGGAAACGAAATTAGCTCAGGTGCCAGATCTCGTCGTTGTACTGGGAGATGGTGCGGTCGGACGAGAAGGTGCCGGCGTTGGCGATATTGATGAGCGTCTTGCGCATCCAGGCGTCCTGGTCCTCGTAGTCGGCCAGCACGCGCTCCTTGGTCTGGATGTACTCCTCGATGTCGAGCAGGGCCATAAACCAGTCCTTGCCCTTAATGTCATCGTGCAGGCGCTGCAGGCGCTCGGCGTTGCCGGTCGCCATAAAGGCGGGGTTGGTGATGAAGTCCACCAGCAGTTTAATGCCGGGCTTGCGGTAGAGTGCGCTGGCGTCATAGGTGCCGTCGGCATAGAGCTGCTCGACCTGTTTGGACGAGGCACCAAAGGTATAGATGTTCTCGTCGCCCACGAGCTCGGCAATCTCCACGTTGGCGCCGTCGAGCGTGCATAGGGTTAGGGCGCCGTTGAGCATGAACTTCATGTTGGAGGTGCCGCTCGCCTCCTTGGAGGCCAGGCTGATCTGCTCGGAGATGTCAGCGGCGGGGATCACGCGCTCGGCGGCGGTGACGTTGTAGTTCTCGATCATGACAACCTGCAGGTAGGGAGCCACGTCGGGGTCGTTTGCAATCCACTGCGACAGCGTCAGAATCAGATGGATGATGTCCTGCGCGATAGTGTAGGCAGGTGCCGCCTTGCCGCCAAAGATGATGGTGACGGGGTGCTTAGGTCTGTTGCCGTTCTTGATATCGAGGTACTTCCAGATGATGTAGAGCGCGAGCATCTGCTGACGCTTGTACTCGTGGATGCGCTTGACCTGGACGTCGATGATGGCGTTGGAGGGAATGGTCACGCCCTGCTCGAGCGCCATGAACTGGCGCATGATGGCCTTGGCCTCGACCTTGGTGGCGGCCAGGCGCTCAAGAACGTCCTTGTCGTCGGCGAACTTGGCGAGTTTGCTCAGATCGCCGGTGCTGCGCCAGTCGGTGCCGATCACATCGTCGAGCAGGCTGGCGAGCGCGGGGTTGGCCCCATGGATCCAGCGGCGGAAGGTGATGCCGTTCGTCTTGTTGGAGAACTTCTCGGGATAGATCTCGTAGAACGGATGAAGCTCGGTGTCCTCCAGGATCTTGGTGTGGAGGGCGGCTACGCCGTTGATGGAGAAGCCAAAGTGGATGTCCATGTGGGCCATGTGGACGGTATCGTGTTTGTCGATGATGGCGACGCGCGGGTCATCGTGCTCGGCCTTCGCGATCTCATCGAGCTTGACGATAATGTCGGCGATGGCAGGGGAGACCTTCTGTAGGCTGGCGAGCGGCCACTTCTCGAGCGCCTCGGCAAGAATCGTGTGGTTAGTGTAGGCGACCATGGAGCGTACGATGGTCACGGCCTCGTCAAACTCGATGTCGTGCTCGGTGGTGAGCAAGCGAATGAGCTCGGGGATGACCATGGTGGGGTGCGTGTCGTTAATTTGGACCACGGCGTAGTCGGCCAGATCGTGCAGGTTGCTGTCGCGCTCGACGGCCTCGTCGATCAGGAGCTGGGCGGCGTTGCTCACCATGAAGTATTCCTGGTAGATGCGAAGCAGGCGGCCCTGCTCGTCGGAATCGTCGGGGTAGAGGAACAAGGTGAGGTTCTTGGCGATCTCGGTCTTGTCGAAGTCGATGGAGCTGCCGGGGACCAGGCCGTCGTCGACGCTCGCTAGGTCGAACAGGCGCAGGCGGTTCTTGGTGGGCTGGCCGTAACCGGGCACATCGATGTTGACGAGCTTGGAGGTAACGGCAAAATCGCCGAACTCGACGGTGTAGGAGCGGCCATCGTCGACTAGGATGTCCTGCTCACCGAGCCACTCGTCGGGGACGGCCTTCTGCTGGTTGTCGACAAAGCGCTGACGGAACAGACCGTAGTGATAGTTGAGGCCCACGCCATCGCCGGTCAAGCCCAGCGTGGCGATGGAATCCAGGAAGCATGCGGCCAAGCGGCCCAGGCCGCCGTTGCCGAGTGACGGCTCGACCTCGAACTCCTCGATCTTGTTGAGGTCGTGGCCTGCGGCGGTGAGCTGGTCCTTAACCTCGTCGTAGATGCCGAGGTCGATCATATTGTTGATGAGCAGCTTGCCGATCAAAAATTCGGCGGAAATGTAATAGAGCTTTTTCTTGCCGTTGTTGAGCGGGCGGGCGGCGGAGCGCTCCTGCACGAGTTTGACCAGCAGCTTGTAAATGCGACGGTCGTCGAGCTGCTCGAGCGAGGTGCCAAAAGACTGTTCGGCGAGTTCCATGAGGTTAATTCGGGGCATGTTTTCTCCTGTGATGGGTTGTTTCATGTCTGCAATTCATAAGAAGCCCGCGCGAGGGGATTGGGGTGGCCTCGCGCGGGAAAAGCAAGCGCGTCCGCACGGTGGGGAGGGGTTGGGCGCGGTAGCTCCTATTGAGGAAGCTCGATTTCGGCTTCCGACGGGATGCGGAAGTAGGTCTCGGTCCAGTCGGTGAGTTTGTGCTCGAGCTCGCGGGTGATGGCGCCGTCGAGCATGCGCCAGGTCCAGTTGCCGCCCAGCGTGGCAGGGGTGTTGATGCGCGCCTCGTTGCCCAAGTTGAGCAGGTCCTGCATGGTGTAGATGCACGTGTCGCTCACGCTGGCGGCGATGGTGCGGTTGAGTGCATCTGCCATGGGTTCGCCGGCCTGCTGATGGGTGTACAGGGCTGCCTGCTCGCGCTGACGCGGGGTGGCCGTTCCCTCAAACCAACCGCGCGCCGTCTCGTTGTCGTGGGTGCCCACATAGGCGACGGTGTTGGCGATGTAGTTATGCGGCAGGTAGTACGAGTTGGTGCCCTCAAAGGCAAACTGCAGGATCTTCATGCCGGGGAAGCCCGAGTTGTCGCGCATGTCGATGACGCCGGGGGTGAGGAAGCCCAAGTCCTCGGCGATGATAGGCAGCGTGCCGAGCTTTTCCTCGAGCGTCTTGAAGAACTTGAGGCCGGGACCCTGCGTCCACGAACCGTAGGACGAATCGGGCGAGGAGAACAGCACCTCCCAATAGGCCTCGAAGCCGCGGAAGTGATCCAGGCGGATGACGTCGTACATGTCGAGGGCGGCGCGAATGCGGCCCTCCCACCAGGAGAAGCCGTCGGACTCCATGGCGTCCCAGTCGTAGATGGGGTTGCCCCAGTACTGGCCGGTGGCCGAGAACTGGTCGGGCGGCGTGCCGGCGACGCTCACGGGATTGCCGGCGGCGTCGATCTTAAAGAGCTCAGGCGTCGCCCACATCTCGACGGAGTCACGCGAGACATAGATGGGCAGGTCGCCGATGATGAGAATGTCGCGCTCGTTGGCATAGGCCTTGAGGCGGCTCCACTGGCGATTGAAGAAGTACTGCGTCATCTGGTGGTAGAGCATACGCGCCGGATGGTCGGCACAGACCTTGGCGGAAGCCTCGCCGCGGGTGCGGAGCTCCGCGGGCCACTCCCAAAACGCCTTGAGACCGCACTCCTCTTTGACGGTCATAAACTCACAGTAGGGGATGAGCCAGTCCTCGTTGGCCTGGATAAAGTCATCGAAATCGGCCGGCTTGTCGGCAGCAAAGCGCTCAGCGGCGCGGTCGAGAATCTGACGGCGGCCGCCAAAGATAGCACCGTAGTCGACATTGCTGGGGTCGGATCCCAGATACACGCCATCGATATCGCGCTGCTCCAGATACCCTGTCTCGATAAGCTCGGCAAAGTCGATAAAGTTGGGGTTGCCTGCGCGGGCCGAGAACGACTGATAGGGCGAATCGCCATAGCTGGTCGTCGTAAGGGGCAGAATCTGCCAGTAATGTTGTTTGCACGAGGCGAGAAAATCGACGAAGTCGTAGGCATTCCAGCCAAAGCCGCCGATTCCGTATGGTCCGGGCAGAGATGAGACGGGCATGAGGACGCCGCTTGCACGCTCCATGAATGCGCTCACCAACCTTCTTGTTGTGGGGTCGGCCTGCCGATGGGTGTGCAGTCCGCCTCCGATGTTCCGATTCGATACGCCTATTGTAAAACATGTTGTTTAAACATGTACAGGCAAGATAAAAAAGTTGGTCGATTTTCGGCGAATGGTTACATGCCATGAAAAAGCCCCGACCTCACAACGTGAGATCGGGGCAAGAGCGGTATGTAGGTTTTTGCTACTCGGCGTCGGCGAAGCCGTTGGGGTTGTGGCTCTGCCAGTTCCAGCTATCGCGGCACATGTCCGCGATGTCGTACTGGGCCTTCCAGCCCATCATGCGCTCGGCCTTGGAGGCATCGCACCAGTTGGCAGCGATGTCGCCGGCGCGGCGCTCGCGGATCACGTAGGGCAGCTCCTTGCCGCAGGCCTTGGAGAAGGCGGCGACGACCTCGAGTACCGAGGTGCCGGTGCCGGTGCCCAAGTTAAAGATCTCGACGCCGGTCTTGCCGTTCATCCAGTTGAGGGCGGCCACGTGACCAGATGCCAGATCGCACACGTGGATGTAATCGCGCACGCCGGTGCCGTCGGGGGTGGGGTAGTCGTTGCCAAAGACCTGAACGGCCTCGAGCTTGCCCACGGCGACCTGGGCGACATAGGGCACCAGGTTGTTGGGGATGCCCTTGGGATCCTCGCCGATCAGGCCCGACGGATGGGCGCCGATGGGATTGAAATAACGGAGTAGCACGACGTCCCACTCGGGGTCGGCGGTGTGGACGTCCATAAGGATCTGCTCGATCATCCACTTGGTCCAACCATAGGGGTTGGTCGCGGGCTTCTTAGGATCCTCCTCGGTGACGGGCGGGTTGTCCGGGTCGCCGTAGACGGTCGAGGAGCTCGAGAAGATGATGGACTTGCAGCCATGGTTGCGCATGACATCGATGAGCACCAGGGTGTTCTCGATGTTGTTGTGGTAGTACTCGACGGGCTTGCTCACCGACTCGCCGACGGCCTTAAAGCCGGCAAAGTGGATGACGCGGTCGATCTGATGGGTATCGAAGATCTTGTTCATCGCATCGCGGTCGAGCACGTTGGCCTCGTAGAAGGTGAGGTTCTTGGCGGCCTCGTCGCCCACGATGGTCTTGACGCGGTCGACGGCGACGGCGCTGGAGTTGGAGAGATCATCGACGATGACGACCTGGTAGCCACCCTCGAGCAGCTGAACGACGGTGTGCGAGCCGATAAAGCCGGCGCCACCGGTAACGAGGACACAGGTGTCTTTGGGGTCGAGTGCTTTGGACATGTAGTCTCCTATCGAATCAGGAACACTTCTTCAGGGGAGTATAGCGCAGGCAGGGACGCCCAAATCGTGCGCTGTAGGAAAAGCAGAGGATTGTGCTAACGTACTCATAGAAGAGCTTGCGTACGCATAACCTGATCTTTGGCATTTGCTTACGAGCCGCTGACCTTGCAGTTTCCTGCCGTTCGTGGAAATCGTTGGGACGCGCCATATGTACGCTAATATGTATGAGTTGAGCGACATATAAATAAGCATGTAACGGAGTACATATGTCACCAAACAGCGATTCCATCCTTTCCCAGGAGCTCTCGCGCCGCACTGCCCTCAAGGCCCTGTTCGGCGCCGCTTCTGCGGCAGTTCTTTTTGGCCTGCCCGCTCGCGCCCATGCGGCGGAGGCTTCCAAAGAAACAACCGATAAACTGAATGCCGCCCAGGCCCAGCTCGACGAGGTTCAGGCCCAGCTCGACAGCATCGCAAATGAGTATGCGGCGCTGGCCAACAAGAATGCCCAGACCCTCAACGACATCGAGAATGTCCAGGGCAAGATTGACGACACGCAGGCCCAGATCGATGAAAAGAAGGCCGAGCTCAAGAAGAAGCGCAACGACCTTTCCGATCGCGTGGCCGCCAGCTACAAGTCCGGCGGCACGAACATCCTGTCGCTGCTGCTGGCCTCTGGCTCGTTTGAGGAACTCGTCGCCAACGCGCATTACGTTGAGAAGATCAACAAGAGCGACCGCGACGCCATCGAGGACATTCAGACCATCCAGGAAGAGCTCGATGCGCAAAAGACCGAGCTCGAGTCGCAGAAGGCCGACTTAGAGAAGCTCAAGGACCAGCAGACTGCCCAGATGCAGGACATGCAGGCCAAGCAGCAGGAAGTCCAGACCGTGCTGAACGGTCTTTCCGACGACGTCAAGGAGCTCATGGCTCAGCGTGATTCCGAGATTCTCGCTGCCGCCCAGGCCGAGGAGGCCGCTAGGAAGGCCGCCGCTGCCGCGGCCGCCGCGAACAAGAACAATTCCTACTCGGGTGGTTCGAGCTCGGGTGGCGGATCGTATGCGCCCGGAACTCCGCAGCAGAATGCCGGCTCGGGCAAGCAACAGGCCGTCGTCAACGCGTGCTACTCCACGCCTTCGCCGGGTCAGAACTGGTGCGCGGCGTGGGTCACCAATGTCTTCCGTAACGCCGGCGTTGGCTACTTTGGCGGCAACGCCTGCGACATGTTCAACGCCTGGTGCTATAGCTCCGACCGCTCGGCGCTGCAGGTGGGCATGATCGTGGCCGATTCCTCGCACAGCGGCACGGGTGCTCCGGGCCTTATCTACGGTCATGTGGGTATCTACGTTGGCGGCGGCATCGTTATGAGCAACGAGGGCGCCATTACGTCTAAGTCGCTTGACTCGTTTATTAGCTTCTATGGCACTGGCTCTGGCGTGCGTTGGGGCTGGCTTGGCGGTATTGCGCTGTCGTAAAGCCGACTGGGCCGCGTGCCCGCCCGCAATATATTTGATTGCCTGCTCGGGCAGTCCTGCGCAAGACGAAGGCCACATTAAGTGGCCTTCTTTGCGTGCGGAACTC
>UQTD01000028.1 GCA_900543845.1 uncultured Collinsella sp. | reverse complement strand
GAGCGCCGTGCCGCCAACCTGACGGCCGCCGATGAGGCTGCGCTGGGTAGCGACGTGCTCGGTAGCCGCGCCTATGCCGAGGAACTTGCCGATCGCGAGGCCGAGGAAGCCGCCGCGCAGGCGGCAGAAGTAGAGGCCATGGAAACCCCCGAGCCCGAGCTCGACGAATACGGCATCGCCATTGAGGGCAACGACCAGGAGACGGCTTCAGCTCAGGATGCCGCTGCGCCTGCCCCAGCCGAGCCCCGCATCGCCCGCGTTCTCGAGGTCGGCTGCGGCACGGGCTGCATCTCGCTCTCGCTTGCCTGGGAGCGTCGCGGCCACGTCACCTGCACTGCTACCGATATCGAGCCGCGCGCCATCGACCTTGCTACTAAAAACCGCGATGCGCTTGGCCTCATGTCCGACGAGGTCGCCTTTTGCCTCACGAACCTGGTGAGCTCCATTCCCCGCGAAGAGTGGGGCACCTTTGACGTCCTCGTCTCTAACCCGCCCTACATACCCACCGATGTCATGCGCTCGCTGCCGCACGAGGTCAAGGACTTTGAGCCCGATCTGGCGCTCGAGGGCGGTGCCGACGGCCTCGATATCTTCCGCCGCCTGCTCAACGCGGCGCCCTACATGTTGCGCGCCGGCGGCCTCTTTGCCTGCGAGCTCTACGAGGGTGCTCTCGATGCCGCCGCCGAGCTCTGCCGCCAGGCAGGTCTCTCGGACGTGCGCATCGTCCGCGACCTCACCGATCGCCCCCGCATCGTCC
The DNA here is from genome assembly GCA_900543845.1 of uncultured Collinsella sp. Taxonomy (GTDB): domain Bacteria; phylum Actinomycetota; class Coriobacteriia; order Coriobacteriales; family Coriobacteriaceae; genus Collinsella. Next base: position 22,694 of record UQTD01000028.1, on the reverse strand, counting down.
GAGCCATCGTCACCGAGCCCAAACAGCGCCAGTAATATTTATTAACTGGTTAGCAAAAATTATAAATAAGTTTATAATTAGGACGGCTGAAAGAGGTCGGCCCATGCAACCTCCTACCTTTCGGGAAATCATTGCCCTACTCAAGCACGACGGATTCGTGAAGGTCGCGCAAGTCGGTAGTCATGCTAAGTATGTTTCTGGTGACCGTGCTGTCACCGTGAACGGCTCTGGTGGTGATCGACCAAAGAAGGGCACGTGGGCAAGTATTCGTCGCCAGGCTGGATGGTAGTTGGAGGCAAAATGAGGCAGCGATTTACCTATGACTGCGTTCTCATAAAAGAAGACGACGGTTACTGCGCCAGCTTCCCGCAGATTCCCGGCGCCTTTGCCGATGGCGATACGCGCGAAGAAGCGATTGCCCATGCCACCGAGGCACTGATGGCGTTTTTGGCCGACGACCTCAACAACGGTTTGACTCCGGCAGGGTACGAACGCTCGGCCGAGGTCGTGGCCCTTTCAGTCGAAATCGACCACGAGGACGCTCGGGAAGCGGCGTGCCGCACATTTAAAGACGCAGCACTGGACCTCAAAGTCTCTGCTCCGCGGATCACCGCGCTGGTCAAAGCCGGAAAGCTCGATGTTGAACTCGTCGACGGTCGTCGGATGATAACGATAGACAGCATCGAACGTTACGCCGCCCAAGAACGTCACGCCGGAAGACCAAAGAAGTTCGTAGCTGTCCAATAACCCCCTCACTTTCACCGACTACTAGAGCCGCTCACCAAACCAACATGCGCTCTGGGCAAATAGGTTGAACGTTTCGTGCGAGAATGCCCCACAGTAAACAAACTTGCACCAGAGCGTAAGGGGCTGGCATACACATGCAGACGGTCTATCGGGTATACGAGGGAGCGCGCGAGCCGCATCGGCTTGCAGTCGAGCGCACGGCCGAGCTACTCGGTCGCGGTGGCCTGGCGCTTATTCCAACCGAGACGGTCTACGGTGTCGCCGTGGCGGTCAACGCCTTCTCGGATGCCGTTCCACAAGATACAAGTGAACCTCTGCCGTGGCCGCGCGATCCGCAGGCCACCGTCAACGGCGCCGCGGCCCCCGCCCTCGGTACCGGATATCGTCGCATCTTTACCCTCAAGCAGCGCGAGCTCACCCAAACGGTTGCCTGGCTGGTCGATGATGCCGACGCACTCGACCGCTATGGCGTGGATATCCCTAACGAGGCCCGCGTGCTCGCCCGACGATGCTGGCCGGGCGCCCTGACTATCGTGGTCAAGGCGGCCCCCTGCGTGCCGACCTTTATGCGCGCCGCCGACGACACGGTGGCACTTCGCGCTTCGGCCTCGCCCGTGGTTCAGGCGCTCATCCGCGCCTGCGGCAGCCCTCTTGCCTGCACCAGCGCCAACACGCACGGCGCGCCCGCGCCGGCAAGTTTTGTCACGGTGGAGGAGCGCATCCTGGAGGGGGTCGATGTGGCTGTCGATGCAGGTGAGACCCCGTGTCGCGACGCCTCAACCATCGTGTCGTTTCAGCGCGGCGAGCTCCAGATCCTGCGCCAAGGCGCGCTCCCCGCATCAGAGATCGAGCGGGTCCTGTCCGACCCGATGCAATGGAAAGGTGTAAGCGATGTCGTTGAATCTAGGTAGCCTGGGTATGGAAGACGCCTCGTTTAGCTTTGGCGGTTCCTACATCATGGCGCTCGACTGCGGCACTACCTCGGTACTCGCGACCATCGTCGACGAGTACGGCTGCATCGTCGCCCAGGCGCGCCGTAGCGTCAAAACCAGCTTCCCGCGCCCCGGCTGGGTGGAGCAGGATCCCACGGAGGTGCTTGCCAGCCAGATCGGCGTGATGATGGAGGTCCAGTTTAAGAGCGGCATCCATTCTGACCGCATTGCCGCCATCGGTATCTCCAACCAGCGCGAGACCACGGTGGTGTGGGACCGCATAAGCGGCCAACCCATCTATAACGCCATCGTGTGGCAATGCCGTCGCACCGCACCTCTGATCGACGAGCTGGTCGAGCAGGGCGCAGAAGAACTGGTGCGCTCCCGCACGGGACTCACACTCGATCCGTATTTCTCGGCTTCCAAGGTGCAGTGGATCCTCGACAACGTTGACGGTGCGCGTGAGAGCGCGGTGGCGGGCGACCTCATGTTCGGCACCATCGACACCTGGCTCATCTACAACCTCACCGGCGGTCAGGTCTTTGCCACCGACTACACCAATGCCAGCCGCACCGCGCTCTTTAATATCCATACGCTCGATTGGGACGACGATCTGCTGGCGCTCTTTGACGTTCCACGTTCCATGATGCCCGAGGTTCGTTGGAGCTCGGGCGACTACGGCCGCGTCGCGAGCGACATCATGACCAACATGCCACCCATCATGGGCGTGGCGGGCGACCAGCAGGCGTCGCTGTTCGGCCACTGCTGCTTCCACCCCGGCCAGACCAAAAACACCTATGGCACGGGTTGCTTTATGCTCATGAACACCGGCGACGAGATCGTCGAATCCAAGAACGGTCTGGTCTCCACGATCGGTATCGCCGCGGACGGCAAGATCAGCTATGCGCTCGAGGGCTCTATCTTTGCCGCCGGCTCAACCATGAATTGGCTGCGCAACAACATGGGCATCATCTCGAGCGTGAGCGAGTCCGCGCAACTCGCCACTTCGATCAGCGACAACGAGGGCTGCTACTTCGTCCCCGCCTTCGCAGGCCTGGGCGCTCCCTGGTGGGACCCGCATGCTCGCGGTATCGTGTGCGGCCTGACCGGCGCCTCGAGTCGCGCGACCATTGTGCGTGCGGCCTGCGAGTCCATGGCCTACCAGAGTTATGACGTACTACGCGCCATGGAGCAGGACGTGGGACTTTCGATTGAGCGCCTGTCCGTCGATGGCGGTGCCTCGCGCAACGAGTTCATCATGCAATTCCAGGCTGATCTGCTGGATATCCCCGTGCTGCAGTGCGAGACGGTGGAGACCACGGCGATTGGCGCCGCGTACTTGGCGGGCCTTGCTGTCGGCTATTGGGAGGATTTGGAGGAGCTGGAGCAAAACGCTCAGATCGTCAAAGTCTTCCATCCTCACATGTCCGCCGAGCGCCGTGAGAGCAACCTCGCTGGTTGGCGTGATGCCGTCAAGCGTTCGCTCAACACCGCTCAGTAGGGTTGCGACGAGCTGCTCGATACAACAAACCGTTAAACTTATGCACGGCGCGAGGCAACAATGTCGCCAGGCGTCTTGTCAGCAAGGCCATCTTCCGGCCGCAACGAAAGGGGCAATCAACCCATGACCGTCACCTACGATACGTCCCGCGTGACGCTTGTCGACCATCCGCTCGTCCAGCACAAGCTGTCAATCCTGCGCGACAAGAGCACCGGCACCAACCAGTTCCGCCAGCTCGTGCGCGAGCTTGCGCTCTTTGACGGCTACGAGGCCATGCGCGACCTGCCCATGGAAGACGTCGAGGTCGAGACCCCCATCACCACTGCCACGTTTAAGCAGCTTGCCGGCAAGAAGCTCGCCATCGTTCCTATCCTGCGCGCGGGCCTCGGCATGGTCGATGGCATCCTCGACTTGGTGCCCTCCGCTCGCGTGGGCCACATCGGTATGGAGCGCGACGAGGTCACCCACGAGCCGCATGAGTATTACTGCAAGATGCCCAAGGATATCGATCAGCGCATCTGCCTGGTTGTCGACCCCATGCTCGCCACGGGCGGTTCGGCCGAGATGGCCATCAGCTACCTGCGCGAGCGCGGTGTCAAGGATATCCGCATGCTGTGTATCGTCGCCGCGCCCGAGGGCCTCAAGTCACTGACCGAAAAGGACCCCGACGTACATATTTATACGTGCGCCATCGACGACCATCTCAACGAGGCCGCCTACATCGTTCCCGGCCTGGGCGACGCCGGAGACCGCATCTACGGCACGCTCTAGTCGTTGGGCCTTGTCGGCTACGGTCACAAATACGAAGAAATGGTGCGCGCGGGCGAGCAAAAGTCGTCCACGCGCACTTCTGTTAACGGACGTTTTGCCCTGAGGGGTTCGAAAAAACGTATTACCGTACCTGCGGCATAAAGAAGGCCTTAAGAAAACGTACAGGTGCGTATTAACCGTTTGTTTTACGGTTGTACTTTAGCGATTGGCTCGTACAATAGTCACCAATGTTTGGCTGGGACTGTGCCGTGAGGCGTAAAAAGGAAAGCGAGGAAGCCAGTGTTTCAGATAGCCGATCTGCTCGCTATCGTTGCAGGCGCCATCGCGGGCGCAATTGCCTTCCTTCCCTTTGTCTTTACGCTCAAGCCGGTTCTTGACGATAAGCAGAATGCGGACATGCTCAAGGGCATGGTGAGTCTGGCGGTCTCGGCAGTCGCCCTGCTCGTCTTTACCTTGGTTGTGTTTGCGTTGTTCGGAGAGGCATTTCGCATGTTCCTCCTGGGCGAGGCGATCGGCTTCGTGGTCTTTATGGCCGCCTGCACGGTTCGCGTCGCCAAGGCGCTGCGAGATCCTCATGAGGTCGAAAGGTAAGTCGTGGAAATTTTTGAAAAGCTGCCTGATGAGATTAATCATCTGGTCAGCGAGTTCAGCTCCACCCCTGTCGTGGGCGATCTGAGCTGCGGCATCACGCAGTACTCGTTTTGGCTGATCGTCTCCACGATCGTGCTCCTGATCGTCCTGGCCGTGTTCAAGAAGAAGCAGACCCTAGTTCCCAAGGGCTTCTTCGTCAACGGTTTCGAGTACATCATCGAGTACGTCGAGAACGATATCGGCAAGGGCGTCGTGGGTGAGAACTGGAAGAAGCACTTCCCGTTCCTGTGCTCGCTTTTCCTGTTCATCCTGATCAATAACATGATCGGCCTGATTCCGGGAATGAAGCCCGGCACCGGCGCAATCGGCTCCACCGCCGCGCTCGCCATCTTCGCCTTCGTGTACTTCATCTACTACGGATGCAAGGCTCACGGCGTGATCGGCTACATCAAGAGCCTCGCCCCGCAGGGCGTGAGCTTCCCGATGAACGTGCTTGTGTGGGTCGTCGAGCTTTTCTCGACCTTCCTGCGCCTCATCACGCTCGCCGTCCGTCTGTTCTGCAACATGTTCGCAGGACACGTGGTCATGGGCTCGTTCGCCATCATGGCGAGCATGTTCATGCAGCCGCTGCTTCAGCAGGTTTCCGCGGCCCACGCCGTCGGCGCCCTGCCTTCGCTGGCCTGGCTTGCCATCCTCATCCTGATCTATGCGATCGAGCTTGTGGTCGGCGCCATCCAGGCTTACGTCTTCACGGTCCTTACCGCCGTGTATGTCTCCGAGGCAGAGGAGGTCGCGGAGGAGGAGTAATCTTCCGTTCGCGCCTTAAAGGTAAGGCAATTCGTTAAACCGCCGGTGCCCGTACCCATGGAGCCCGGCAGTTATAAAAAGGTTATCCTGCGTGAAATAAGACACGCACGACAAAGGAGGAATCGTGGGAGTTATCGGTTACGGTCTCGGTGTTATCGGCGCTGGTCTTGCTATCGGCCTGTCTGCTCTGGGTGCTACGGGTGCTATGGCCCGTCAGCCTGAGGTCCAGGGCCGCGTGTTCACCGTCTTCATCATGGGCTCCGCCTTCGGCGAGGCTCTGGCTCTGATCGGCTTCGTTGTCGCGCTGATCGTTAAATAGCACGGAGCGTCAAGTATGAATCTTTCATCCCAGAAGAGCGCGATCGCACTCTCCGCGTCCGCGGCCGCGCTGCTTATGCCGGTTTCCGCGTTCGCCGAGGACGGCGCTGCCGGTGCGGACATCCTCATCCCTAAGATGGCGGAGTTCATCCCGGCGCTTATCGCCTTCCTGATCATCTGGATCGTGCTGGCAAAGGTCGCCCTGCCGGGCATCATGAAAACCATGGAGGAGCGCGGCAAGAAGATCGAGGAGAGCCTCGACGAGGCCGAGAAGACCAAGCAGGAGGCCATCGCCAAGCGCGCTGAGTCCGACTCGATCGTCACCGACGCCCGTCGTCAGGCTGCCGACATCGTTCTCGAGGCCCGTAAGGACGCCGAGTCCGAGCGCGCCCGTATCATCGAGGCTGCTCACAAGGAGGCCGAGGAGATCATCGCCAAGGCCCATACGACCGTCGAGGACGAGCGCAAGTCCATCTACGCCGGTGCCGCGAGCTCCATCGCCGACCTGTCCGTTGCCGTCGCCACCAAGATCGTGGGCGAGGCACTCGAGGACGAGTCCGAGCAGAAGAAGCTCATCGAGCGCTACATCCAGGAAGCAGGTAGCCTGAATGCCGACTAGCCGCTATCAGGACAAGGTACTCGAGACCTACGCGCGCTCCCTTTTGGAAGCCGCCAAGGCTGAGAACCATGTGTTCGAGGACCTCGAGATGATCGAGCGTCTGGCTAGCGCCAGCCCCGAGATCATCGCCGTGCTCGACACCATGTCCAAGCGCGACCAGCTCGACCTTCTTCCCAAGGTGGCAGCTGCCTTTAAGTATGTTGCCGAGGAAGACGAGGATGTAGTGGGCGTGACCGTCACCACGGCGATCCCGCTCGACGACGAGCTGCGTCAAACCATCACTAAGAAATGCGAGCAGGACTTCGGCCGCAAGGTATTCCTTATCGAGCAGGTCGACCCGTCTATCGTGGGCGGCCTGGTGCTCGAGGCCCGCGGCGAGCGTCGTGACATTTCCGTCAAGACGCAGCTGCGCATCGCGCAGGAGACCCTCGCAAACTCTGCTAATTCGTACGGAGGTGAAGCCTAATGTCCGAAACCCTCAATGCCCATGATATCGCCAAGAAACTGCAGGAGCAGCTCACGAGCCTCTCCGCGACGGTCGATACGCATGAGGTTTCAACGGTCGACGAGGTAGGCGACGGCATCGCGCGCGTCTCCGGCCTCAAGAGCGCCATGGCAGGCGAGCTTCTGGAGTTCAAGAGCTCCGATACCGGTGAGACCGTCTTCGGCCTTGCCCAGAACCTTGACCGTGACGAGGTCGGCGCCGTTCTGTTCGGTGCCGTCGACTCCATCAAGGAAGGCGACGAGTGCCGCACCACTGGCCGCGTTATGGATATCCCCGTGAGCCGTGCCATGCTCGGCCGCGTCGTCAATCCGCTCGGCCAGCCCATCGACGGCCTGGGCGACATCGTCGCTACGCACCGTCGCCCCATCGAGTTCAAGGCTCCCGGCGTCATCGATCGTACCCCGGTGTGCGAGCCGGTTCAGACCGGTCTGCTCGCTATCGACTCCATGGTGCCTATTGGCCGCGGTCAGCGTGAGCTCATCATCGGTGACCGTAAGACCGGTAAGACCGCCATCGCCATCGACGCTATCCTCAACCAGCGCGGCAAGGGCATGGTCTGCATCTATGTCGCCATCGGCCAGAAGGCCTCCACGGTTGCCAACATCCGCGAGACCCTCGCTCAGCACGGTGCGCTCGACTACACCATCATCGTTTCGGCCACCGCTGCCGATTCCGCCCCTATGCAGTACATCGCGCCTATGGCCGGTGCCGCTATTGGCGAGTTCTTTATGTACAACGGCGAGGACGGCAAGCCCGCCAGCGAGACCAACCCCGGCGGCCACGTGCTCGTCATCTACGATGACCTGTCCAAGCAGGCTGTGGCCTACCGTCAGATGTCGCTGACGCTGCATCGTCCGCCCGGACGCGAGGCCTATCCTGGCGACATCTTCTACCTGCACTCTCGTCTGCTCGAGCGTGCCGTCAAGATGTCCAAGAAGAACGGTTACGGCTCCATGACGGCACTGCCGATCATCGAGACCCAGGACGGCGACGTCTCGGCCTACATTCCGACCAACGTCATTTCCATTACCGATGGTCAGATCTACCTGCAGTCCGAGCTCTTCTTCCAGGGTCAGCGCCCGGCAGTCGACGTGGGTATCTCCGTGTCCCGCGTCGGTGGCGATGCGCAGACCAAGGCCATGAAGCAGGTCGCCGGCAACCTCCGTCTGGACCTCGCTTCCTATCAGGAGCTCGCTGGCTTTACGCAGTTCGGCTCCGACCTCGACGAGGCTACTCAGAAGCAGCTGACCCACGGTGCTCGCATGACCGAGCTCCTGAAGCAGCCGCGTTACAAGCCGTTTGAGGTTGGCGAGCAGATCGTTACGCTGTTCGCTGGCAACGAGGGCTTCCTGGATGACCTGGAGATCGCCGACGTGCTGCCTTTCCGTGCCGAGCTCATCGAGTACATGGACAATGGCTTTGGTTCGCTGCTCGACAAGGTTCGCGCCAAGAAGATCGATGATGACACCAAGGCTGAGCTCTTGCGCGTCATCGGCGACTTCAAGCAGCAGTTCATGGCCAAGCACCATTCGGATGTTTCTGGATCAGAGGAGAACTAAGCCCCATGGCCAACCTTCGCGACATTAAGAAGCGAATCTCCTCGGTTACCACGACCAAGCAGATCACGCGCACGATGGAGATGGTCTCTACGGCCAAGATTCGTCGTGCCCTCGATCGCTCCAAGCAGGCCGAGCCCTATAAGGAGGCGCTGACCGACGTCATGTTGACGGTCGCCGGCGACGCCTCCTGTTCGGGCACCGATCCCATGCTGCAGAAGCATGAGAGCGTCAAGCATGGCCTGATTGTCGTTATTGCCTCGGACCGCGGCCTTGCCGGCGGTTTCAATACGACGGTGGAGCGCACGGCCGAAAAGCTCGCCGCTTCTTGGGCGAACGACGGCATCGAATGCGAGATCATCGCGTGTGGGCGCAAACCGGCCACGTATTTCCGTGACCGCGCAAACGTCGTCATGCACTTTGAGGGCAACTCCTCTGAGCCCGATTTCAATCAGGCCCGCATGATCTCCTCTCATATCTGCGATGCGTATCGTGCCGGTGAGCTTGACCGTGTCGAGCTTGTCTACCACCACGCCAAGAACCGCGTGGATCAGGAGCTTCGCGTCGAGCATCTGTTGCCGCTCGACCCCGAGATGATCGCTATGGCCCACGGTCCGCGTAAGAACGAGACCGACGCCCCTAAGCGCATCTCGTCCACGTTCGAGTTCGTGCCCTCTCCCGAGCATGTTCTCGGCAAGCTTGTGCCGTCTTATATCCTGACGGTCATCTACCAGGCCCTGATCGATTCGGCGGCTGCCGAGCAGGGTGCACGCCGCAAGGCCATGCACTCCGCGACGGAAAACGCCACCGCGATCATCTCGACCCTTACCCGCACGTATAGTCGCGTGCGCCAGGCTTCGATCACGACCGAGATTAACGAGATCGTCGGCGGAGCCTCAGCATTGGAGGAACAGTAATGGCTAATAACACCGTAAAGCTTGCGGTCGAGGAAGCCACCAAGAAGACGACTGCCGGTGATGGTCGCATCGTGCGAATCATCGGCCCTGTCGTCGACGTCAAGTTTGACGGCGCGGTGCCCCCGATCTACAACGCGCTCACGGTCGAGGCCGAGACCCCGATCGGTCATCTGAGCACGATCCTCGAGGTCGAGAGCCAGCTTCCGGGCGGCGTCGTCCGCACGGTCGCCATGTCCTCGACCGACGGCCTGCAGCGTGGCCTCATCGCCACCGATACCGGTGAGCCCATGAAGATGCCCGTTGGCCCCAAGACGCTCGGCCGCATTTGGAACGTCATGGGCAAGCCCGTCGACGGCAAGCCCATGCCCGAGGTGGAGGAGTTCTACCCCATCCACCATGCAGCGCCCCGTTTCGACGAGCTCACCACCAAGACCGAGATCTTCGAGACCGGCATCAAGGCCGTTGACCTGCTCGAGCCCTACATCCGTGGCGGCAAGACAGGCCTGTTCGGCGGCGCCGGCGTTGGCAAGACCGTTCTGATTCAGGAGCTCATCAACAACCTCGCCCAGGAGCACGGCGGCACCTCGGTGTTCACCGGCGTCGGCGAGCGTACCCGCGAGGGCACCGACCTGTTCCTCGAGATGAGCGAGTCTGGCGTTATCGACAAGACCTGCTTGGTCTATGGTCAGATGAACGAGCCGCCCGGAGCGCGTCTGCGCATCGGTCTGGCCGGCCTTACTACCGCTGAGTACTTCCGCGATCGCGGCCAGGACGTTCTGCTGTTCATCGACAACATCTTCCGCTTCTCCCAGGCAGGTTCCGAGGTTTCCGCACTTCTGGGCCGTATGCCGTCCGCCGTTGGTTACCAGCCCACGCTGGCAACCGAGATGGGCGACCTCCAGGAGCGCATTACCTCGACCAAGACGGGCTCCATTACCTCCGTCCAGGCTGTCTACGTCCCCGCAGACGACCTGACCGACCCGGCGCCTGCCACGACGTTTACGCACCTCGACGCCACCACGGTTCTTTCGCGTAGCATTTCGTCGCTCGGCCTGTTCCCGGCTATCGACCCGCTCGCATCTTCCTCCGACGCTCTCGATCCCTCGATCGTCGGCGAGGAGCACTACCGTGTCGCCGTCAAGGTCCAGGAGCTCCTGCAGGAGTACTCCGACCTTCAGGACATCATCGCCATTCTGGGTATGGACGAGCTGTCCGAGGAGCAGCGCCTTACGGTCAACCGTGCCCGTAAGATTCAGCAGTTCCTCTCGCAGTCCTTCCACGTCGCCGAGAAGTTCACCGGCAACCCCGGTGTCTACGTCCGCGTCGAGGATACCGTCCGCTCTTTCGCCGAGATTGTCGACGGCAAGGCCGATGACCTGCCCGAGCAGGCTTTCCGCTATGCTTCCACGATTGAGGACGTGCGCGAGCGCGCTCGCAAGATGGGGGAGAAGTAGGTTATGCGTATCCGCATCGTGTGCCCCGTGAGCTGCGCCTATGAGGGCGACGCTGCGTTTGTGTCGATTCCGTCCACGGATGGCGAGTTTGGCGTTCTGCCTGCTCACTCCAGCGAGATCTGCACGATCGACCGCGGTTACGTTCGCGTTTCCGATAAGGCCATGGGCACTGTCGACCACACGTTTGCCGTGGCCGGCGGCTATGCCCAGGTTGCGGACGATGTCGTGACCGTTCTCGCCGAGCGCGCTTGCGATTTGGCGACCGTCGATGCCGACAAGCTTAAAGCTGATATTCAAGGTTTTGAAGAGAAGCTGGGTAATTTGTCGGAGGATGATGCACGCCGCGCCTACCTCTATAATGAAATCGCATGGTGTAAGCTCAAGCTTGCCCAATAGTCAAACGATTTAGCGTTCGACCATTTGCGAACACATCATGCCCGGGATGGCTCAGCCATCCCGGGCATGCTTTTTGAAAGGGTAGACCTTGGATATTATCCGCGTTGAGGGTGGCCACGCCATCGGAGGCTCCGTGCCCGTTTCGGGCGCCAAGAACTCCGCACTCAAACTCATGGCGGCAACGCTTCTGGCGCCGGGCAAGACGACGCTGCAGAACGTGCCCGATATTTCCGATGTCCACGTGATGGGCAAGGTGCTCAAGGGTATGGGCGCCACAATCGATGTCCTTGACGAGCACACGCTCGAGATTGATACCTCTCAGGTCGATTCTTGGGAGGCCCCCTACGAGCTCGTTGCCAAGATGCGTGCTTCCACAGCCGTGATGGGACCCCTGCTGGGTCGCTTCCATCGCGCCAAGATCGCCATGCCGGGCGGCTGCAACCTGGGTGCTCGCAAGATCGATATGCACATTCTTGGTCTTGAGGCCCTGGGCGTTGAGTTCGATACCGCCCACGGCTACATCAACGCTAATGCGCCCCAAGGTCTGCGCGGTACCACCGTCACGCTCGAGTTCGCCAGCGTCGGTGCGACCGAGAACCTCATCATGGCATCCGTGCGCGCGCAGGGCACCACGGTTATCGACAATGCCGCCCGCGAGCCCGAGATCGTCGATCTCGCCAACATGCTCAACGAGATGGGCGCCAAGATTGTTGGCGCCGGTACGCCTGTCGTGACCATCGAGGGCGTGAAAGAGCTGCATCCTGTTACCCATCGCGTAGTGGGCGACCGCATCGAGGCCGGTACCTTTATCGTTGCCGGTGCGTTGATGGCCGACGATCGCGGTGTCGATGTCACGGGCTTTTGCCCCATTCACTTGGGCATGGTGCTCAAGAAGATGGAGCTCATGGGTATCGACTGCGAGCGCGTCGAGGATGGCGTCCATGTAAACCGTGCCGAGCGTATCAAGCCGGTCGACATCCAGACCCTTCCGTTCCCCGGCTTCCCGACGGACATGCAGGCGCAGATTATGGTACTCTCCGCCCTTGCCGATGGTAGCTCCGTTATCACCGAGAACATCTTCGAGAATCGCTTTATGTTCGCATCCGAGCTGGTGCGCATGGGCGCCGATATTCGCATCGAGAGCCATCACGCTATGATTCACGGCGTCAAGGGCTTCTCCGGCGCTCAGGTAACCTCACCGGATCTTCGTGGTGGCGCGGCGCTCGTCGTTGCCGGCCTAATTGCCGACGGCACGACCGAGGTCTCGGCCATCCATCACATTAAGCGCGGCTACGAACAGTTTGTTGAAAAGTTGCAGGCGCTTGGCGCTCATGTCGAGCACGCCACTGTTCCCGATCCCGTCATCTACTAATGCAGGTTGCCTATGTTTAAGAAAAAGCCCATTACGGAATCTCGAAGACCTTCGACCGGCGCTCAGGCAAAAATCTATAGCCGCGATAACGTTGCCCGCTATTCCGAGCGCGCCCGTCAGCGCCGTCGCGGTCATACGGTTCGCCGCGTTGCGCTCATTGCTGTGCTCGGTGTGCTGCTGAGCGCTACGACTGCCGCCGGCCTGTGGTTTGCCACCATTATGGGCAAGCTCGGCGATTCCAACGTCATTACCGACAACCTGCGCCAGATCCTGGTTGATACCGACGAGGCAAAGGACCCGTTCTACGTGCTACTCCTTGGCACTGACGGTCGCCCGGGCGAGGATACATACCGCGCCGACTCGATTATCCTGGCGCGTATCGATCCCACGCAAAAGCAGGCGACGCTCATCTCCATTCCGCGTGATACCAAGGTCGTCTACAACGGTTCGACCATGAAGATCAACGCCTGCCACACCTACGGCGGCGCCGAGGCCATGGTCCAGGCGGTCAACGAGCTGTGCGGCGTGCAGATTTCGCACTATGCCGAGGTCAGCTTCGATGGCATGCAGTCGCTCATCGACTCGGTCGGCGGCATCGACATCAACGCGACCGATGACGTTGATGACCCTGAGCACCTCGACATTAAGATCACCGCCGGTCAGCAGCACATGGATGGCGCAACCGCCCTTACCTATGCCCGCTGCCGCTACATCTATGCCGATGGTGACTACACGCGTATGCGCCACCAGCGTCAGGTACTTGGCGCCCTTGCCAACCAGATCCTCAACAACTTCGATGCTACCAAGGTCTTCGACCTCGTCAATTCGCTGTCCGACATGCTCGTGACCGATATGAGCGTTCAGGACATCGTCTCTACGGTCAATGCCATGCGCGGCATGGATGTTGACGGCATCTATTCGGCCAACTTGCCTTCGTATGCCGATGCCAGCACCATGATTGATGGCGTGAGCTACGTCTTTGTCTACGAGGACGAGCTTAAGGAAATGATGGAGCGCGTCGACGCTGGTAAGGATCCCAAGGGCCCCAATACCATGGGCCAGTCCGATGGATCGAGCTCTACCATTGGCGATCTCAACGAAAATACGTCCGATGATTATGCATACGGCACCGCGACGTCTTCGACCGGCTCAGATGATTCTGGCGATTCGGGTGACGGTTCCGGTTACTACGAAGAGCCAACCGGGGACGGCAACGGTTACGACGCCAACTACTAAGTTACGGCGTTTTACCAAACGCCGTAACGGCTCGACGCTGCGCGCCGCCCAGATTGACAAGTTGGCATGAAAAAGGCAGGGCATTGACCTTCAGGTCATACCCTGCCTTTTTCATGCCAACTTGTTCGCCTTGGACGTCGCTCGCTGACGTTGGCTCAACCTGCGATGCTGTGTAGTGGTAGTCATCGGGGACGTTCTTAAACGACTAGTCAAAGGGGACACTCTTGCGGCATTTGGCACTTGGGGACGTTCCTTTTGTGCCGGCAGTTGGGGACACTCCTTGCGTCAAGAGGCTGGCGCGCGTCAACCTGTCCTCATTGCAGCAAAAAATCGCCCCGTTCTCTGGTGAGGACGGGGCGATTTCTCTTTTAGGGTTGTGCAGCCAGGCTTATGCGAAGCGGGCGACGAGTTCTTGGAGGACGTCGGTCATCTTGACGAGCGAGCTGACCGGGACAAACTCGTTAACGCCGTGGTAGCAGTAGCCGCCCGTGGAAAGGTTGGGGCAGGGCAGGCCGCGGAACGACAGCTGCGCACCGTCGGTACCACCGCGAATCGGCAGCACCTGGGGCTCAATGCCGCAGGCAAGGTAGGCTTCCTTGGCGACATCGATAAGCTCGGGGTAGTCACGCACGATCTCGGCCATGTTGCGGTACTGCTGCTTGATCTCAACTGTCACGCGTTCCTCGCCCAGGCGCTGGTTGAGCAGTGCTGCGGCGGCATCCATCAGCTCGAGCTTCTGCTGGAACTTGGCGGCATCGTGATCACGGACGATATAGCGCGCCGTAGCGTGGTCGACGGTTGCAGACACGCCCTCAAGATGATAGAAGCCCTCATAGCCCTCGGTGTATTCCGGGCGCTGCGCATAAGGGAGCAGCGCGTTAAAGTCGCAGAACAGATTGCCCGCGTTGACCATGCGGCCCTTGGCGTCACCGGGATGGATGGACTGGCCCTCAAAGCGAACGGTTGCCTCGGCGGCGTTAAAGCACTCCCACTCCAGCTCGCCAACGGGACCGCCGTCGACCGTGTAGGCGTACTTGCAGCCAAAGGCCTCGATGTTCAACAGTTCGGCGCCGTGACCGATCTCCTCGTCCGGGCAAAAACAAATGCCGAGTGCGGGGTGGGGCAGCGAGGGGTCCTGAGCGACACGCGCGACAAGCGCCATGATCTCGGCGACACCGGCCTTGTCGTCAGCGCCCAGCAGTGTGGTGCCGTCACTGCAGACCAAGTCCTCACCCACAAGGTCGTTCAGGGCGGGAAGCTTGGCGGTGCTCATGGCCACAGGTTTGCCGTCAACGGTACCGCAGACCAGGTCGCCGCCTTCGTAGTGCACAATGTGCGGCTTCACACCGGCGCCCGGCGCAACCTCGGTGGTGTCGAGGTGTGCTATCAGGCCCAGGGCGGGCTTGTCCTCCGCGCCCGCGCTCGCAGGAATATGCGCGCAGACGTAGGCATGCTCGGTCACATGGGCATCGGCCGCGCCGAGCTCGCGCAGCTCCTCGGCCAGGATGTTGGCAAGGTCAAACTGAACGGTGCTCGAAGGCACCTGGTCGCAGTTTGCATCCTCGGATTGCGTGTTGATTTGGACGTAGCGCAAAAAGCGCTCAAGGACGTCGGGGTTCGTGGTGTTGTTTTCCATAAAGACCGCTCCAATCTTGGTCGTCGTGTGCAACAAGAACTCTAGCACGGTATGCCACAGCATACCGCGACGGGCGGATGGAGTAGAATCAGCCTTTGAACGCAGAAGGGACGGAAGGTCATGGATACGACAAATAGCTCGCGCGAGCTGCACCTAACAGTGGCGAACGAAGACTACTTGGAGTGCATGGTTCGCATCGAAAACGAAGAAGGGGAGACCAATGGCGTGCGATCGGTCGACATCGCGCAGCGTCTTGGTGTCTCCAAGGCATCGGTCAACAAGGCAGTTTCGGCGCTTAAGGCGTCCGAGCTTGTCGAGCAATCGCATTACGGCAAGGTCATCCTGACCGACCGTGGTCGCGAGGTCGGCACGGCTATCTGGTACCGTCATCGCCTTATTCGCACGTTTTTGGTCCAGGAGCTCGGCGTCGATTTTGAGCGGGCCGATTCCGAGGCGTGCATGATGGAACATGCGCTTTCCGAGGACACGATGAGCCGCTGGCTCGCCTATCTCGAAAAACAAGGAATCAGCGTCGAGGAATAGCGAAACACATATATGGATACGAGTTATTACAACCGCCCCGGCGGCGAGGAACTTATGCGCCGTATGTCGAGCGAGACCCTGTTAACGCAGGGCCCTATGGGCAGCGTGCTGATGAGTGAATACGATGCCGCCGACATCCCACCGGCGTTTTGGAATCTTGCCGAGCCGCAGACTGTTTCTCGTATCCATCGCCTGTACGTCGCCGCCGGTGCGCAGGTGCTCATTACCAATACCTTTCAGGCATCAAGCTACGCCCTCAAGCAAGATCAGATTACGCCGTCCGTGGCTGAGGTCAATCGCGGTGCCGTCGACGATGCGCGCCAGGCGCACCCTCAGCTGCTGCTGGGCTCGATGGGCCCGATCGGCATTGAGTGGTTTGCCGAAGACTCTGCCGAGTATCGAGAAATCCGAGGCATTTCGCGAGAGCAGGCATACGCCTTGCTCAATGCTGGTGTTGACGGCCTGCTGATCGAGACGGTGACGTCTATCCGTAATTTGCAGCCCATGCTTGCCGGCGCCCAGGATGCCGCCGACGGCATGCCTGTTTTGGTAAGTTTTGTCGTTGACGATAAAGGCGACCTGCTAGGCGATGGCCTCAACATCGAGGCCGCCGTTTTGTACGCCGAAAAGCACGGCGCAAACTCGGTTGGCGTTAACTGCTGTTCACTTGCGGCCGCGAACGTGGCGGTGCCCAGGATGGTTGCATCGGCGACTACGCCCGTCACGGTACGCCCCAACGTGGGCGATCCGGTTCAAACTCAGGATGGCCCTGTGTGGCGCGAGAACCCCGAAGCCTTCGCGCGCGCTTGCATCGAATGGAGGCATGCCGGTGCCGCAATGGTGGGAAGTTGCTGTGGAACCACGGCGATCACCACGGCGGCGATGGCCGAGGCGCTCGATATATAAAGGTCAAAACCGCTCCATACGGGGCGGTTTTTTATTGCTTGCACATCGTCGGTGGCATTTGCCCAAATGGTGAATGCCGGTTTTGGCAGGTTGCCGGGCGAGCGCTGAGGGTATACCTCATGCGTACCATGATTCAAACACTGTGAGGTGTCTGCGCGTGTGCGCGATAATTCATTTTGGAACTGACGGTTGGCGCGCCCGCGTCGACGACGACTTTACCGCCGACAACGTTGCCCGCATTGCCGATGCCGTCGGCGAGTTGTGGCAAAAGACCAATCCCGGCAAAACAGTGTATATAGGGTTCGACACCCGGCCGCAGGCGCGCGAGTTCGCTGAGCTTGCGGCAGGCGTGCTTGCGGCTCACGGATTGGACGCAGCGCTCGCATCTCGGCCTGTCCCGACCCCCGCCCTCACGTGGGCGGCGGCGTATGACGGCGAGGCCTGCGGTGCGCTCATGGTGACGGGGTCCCATCATCCGCAGGGGTATCTGTGCCTTAAACTACGCATGGGAGATGGCTCGACGGCCAATCAGGATGTCATCGAAGAGCTCGAAGAGACCATGGCCCCCGAGCCGATGGGGATCGAGGAACGCTATCGCACCGCGGATATTATTCCTGACTATATGCAGGCGGTGGCATCGTTTGTCGATGCCGAGGCCATTCGAGCCGCTCACCTGCGTGTGGTAGTTGACCCCATGGGCGGCGCGGCTCAGGGATATCTTGCCGACCTGCTGCGGGAGCTAGGCGTCGAGGTGCACGAGATTCATGCCGGACAGTCGTCCGATCAAGAGGACATTTGCCCCGACCCTGTTGAGCCATGGGTGGACGCTTGCGAGCGTGCGGTTGTCGAGGACGGGGCGTGCGCGGGCCTGGTGACCGACGGCGATGCCGATCGTATCGGCGCGGTCGACGAACGCGGTAGATATATACATCCGCATCAAATCATGGCGCTTGTTTTGGGCGACCTCGTTCAATTTCGCAATTTGGAGGGGCGTGTCGTCGTCAATCTCTCGTGCTCGACGCTCGTGCGCCGCATTGCTGAGGCGCTTGGCTGTCGCGTGACCGTTAAGCCGGTCGGTTTCAAATATATAGCTGCAGAGATGAAGAAGGGTGGCGTCCTCATGGGAGGCGAGGAGGCCGGCGGTATCGGTATCGCCGCGCATATGCCCGAGCGTGATGGAATCCTTGCTTGTCTGATTCTGTGTGAGCTTATGGCAAAGACGGGCGCACCCTTGGGCGTTTTGGTCGATCAGCTCGAGGCCAGTTTTGGTAAGACGAGCTATGGGCGTCGCGATTTGCGCCTTGAGGCAGAAGACGCCGAATCGCTGCGAACGCTGCTTCCTGGCATGAATCCCAAATCGATTTGCGGCAAGGCGCCGCAGGCTGTAAGCCATATGGATGGTTTACGTTTGGCATTCGAGGATGACACCTGGCTGCTGATCCGCCCCAGCGGGACCGAACCGGTGGTTCGCGTGTACGCCGAGGGGTTCTCGGTGGAGGAGCGCGATGAGTTGCTCGATGCCGGCTGTGCCTTGGCTAAGGGAGCCTATCAGCTTTAGCCATATGACGCTTCACTATAAAGAGACCCTCGGCGAGTGGTGGAGAACGGCCGGCAAACGTAAGCTGAGTGTTAAAATGTGTAGGAAATGTGTACGCCCAGATTCCCGCCCGCGGGGGCCCTCCGGTCTGGCAATATATCTCCTTGCCGCGCGGCCCGGTCGGACCGGGAACCAGCGCAGGCGTGCACCTTGAGAACCGGATACTGCGAGGATGGACACTTACTTCAGTGTCGCATCCGGGCAGACATCGAACCATTTGAAATGGTCTAACTTGGATTTGTTTTTCGCAAGGCCGCCGAGAGGCGGCCCCGAGAAATTCCTTTTCCTATACTAAAACCATATGAATCGAACGGAACCGATCAGCGATGAACTGAGAGGACCGGACGGGCTCGAAGCCCATATATTTTGGACGGAGAGTTCGATCCTGGCTCAGGATGAACGCTGGCGGCGCGCCTAACACATGCAAGTCGAACGGCACCTGCCCTCGGGCAGAAGCGAGTGGCGAACGGCTGAGTAACACGTGGAGAACCTGCCCCCTCCCCCGGGATAGCCGCCCGAAAGGACGGGTAATACCGGATACCCCGGGGTGCCGCATGGCACCCCGGCTAAAGCCCCGACGGGAGGGGATGGCTCCGCGGCCCATCAGGTAGACGGCGGGGTGACGGCCCACCGTGCCGACAACGGGTAGCCGGGTTGAGAGACCGACCGGCCAGATTGGGACTGAGACACGGCCCAGACTCCTACGGGAGGCAGCAGTGGGGAATCTTGCGCAATGGGGGGAACCCTGACGCAGCGACGCCGCGTGCGGGACGGAGGCCTTCGGGTCGTAAACCGCTTTCAGCAGGGAAGAGTCAAGACTGTACCTGCAGAAGAAGCCCCGGCTAACTACGTGCCAGCAGCCGCGGTAATACGTAGGGGGCGAGCGTTATCCGGATTCATTGGGCGTAAAGCGCGCGTAGGCGGCCCGGCAGGCCGGGGGTCGAAGCGGGGGGCTCAACCCCCCGAAGCCCCCGGAACCTCCGCGGCTTGGGTCCGGTAGGGGAGGGTGGAACACCCGGTGTAGCGGTGGAATGCGCAGATATCGGGTGGAACACCGGTGGCGAAGGCGGCCCTCTGGGCCGAGACCGACGCTGAGGCGCGAAAGCTGGGGGAGCGAACAGGATTAGATACCCTGGTAGTCCCAGCCGTAAACGATGGACGCTAGGTGTGGGGGGACGATCCCCCCGTGCCGCAGCCAACGCATTAAGCGTCCCGCCTGGGGAGTACGGCCGCAAGGCTAAAACTCAAAGGAATTGACGGGGGCCCGCACAAGCAGCGGAGCATGTGGCTTAATTCGAAGCAACGCGAAGAACCTTACCAGGGCTTGACATATGGGTGAAGCGGGGGAGACCCCGTGGCCGAGAGGAGCCCATACAGGTGGTGCATGGCTGTCGTCAGCTCGTGTCGTGAGATGTTGGGTTAAGTCCCGCAACGAGCGCAACCCCCGCCGCGTGTTGCCATCGGGTGATGCCGGGAACCCACGCGGGACCGCCGCCGTCAAGGCGGAGGAGGGCGGGGACGACGTCAAGTCATCATGCCCCTTATGCCCTGGGCTGCACACGTGCTACAATGGCCGGTACAGAGGGATGCCACCCCGCGAGGGGGAGCGGATCCCGGAAAGCCGGCCCCAGTTCGGATTGGGGGCTGCAACCCGCCCCCATGAAGTCGGAGTTGCTAGTAATCGCGGATCAGCATGCCGCGGTGAATGCGTTCCCGGGCCTTGTACACACCGCCCGTCACACCACCCGAGTCGTCTGCACCCGAAGTCGCCGGCCCAACCGTCAAGGGGGGAGGCGCCGAAGGTGTGGAGGGTGAGGGGGGTGAAGTCGTAACAAGGTAGCCGTACCGGAAGGTGCGGCTGGATCACCTCCTTTCTAGGGAGATTAATTCTTAGAGAGACAAACTTTAACTCGAATAGAGGGCAGGAGCCCGTCCGGTAGATGTCGCCCGCGATGGAGTCCCCGCAGCACCCGGTCCCCGGGGTCGCACCCGCGTACCTTGAGAGCCGCATAGCGATAGGAGAGAGATGGAAGATCAGATTCTTCCAGACTCGATTCTTTTCTGCGATTAAATCAAGAATGATAGCAATCATTCATCCGATCCAAACAAGAAGAATTCACTTATTAATGAGTGAGGAGCATCTGATCGCGAGCACAGTGAAGACACTGTGCCGCGGTATGAGATACCCGAATTGCGACATACGAGCGCTATTCATGATATCGATTAATTAATTTTAGCGACACGTGGATATCCCGCGGGCCCGAGAGCGGTCCCGCAAGATACCACGGGCGCACGGCGGATGCCTTGGCACAGGGAGCCGATGAAGGACGCGGCAAGCTGCGATAATCCCCGGCGAGGAGCACACATCCTTCGACCCGGGGGTCTCCGAATGGGCGAACCCATCCACAGAGGTGTGGATATCCCCGGCCCGAACACATAGGGCCGGGGAGGACAACCCGGGGAACTGAAACATCTAAGTACCCGGAGGAGAGGAAATCAATCTCGAGACTCCCCGAGTAGCGGCGAGCGAAAGGGGACCGATGGCCAAACCGTCGAGCGGGCATACCCGGCAGGGGTTCCGCCGACGGGGTTGCAGGGCCGCGCATCCGGGGGCTGCCGCCCCCGGGCGCAGGTCCGGCTGGGGAGCGGAACGGCATGGGAGGGCCGGCCGCAGCGGGTGAAAGCCCCGTACGCGAACCCAGACCGGACGGCGCGACGCGGTCCCTGAGTAGGGCCGGGCACGTGAAACCCGGTCCGAACCTGGGTGGACCACCATCCAAGCCTGAGTACTACCCTGTGACCGATAGCGCACCAGTACCGTGAGGGAAAGGTGAAAAGCACCCCGGGAGGGGAGTGAAACAGTACCTGAAACCGTGCGCCCACGAGCAGTCGGAGCAACTTTATGTTGTGACGGCGTGCCTTTTGTAGAATGAGCCAGCGAGTCGCTGGCGCGGGGCGAGGTTAACCGAAAGGGAGCCGAAGCGAAAGCGAGCCTTAACAGGGCGACTTGAGTCCCGCGCCGCGGACGCGAAGCCGGGTGAGCTATCCGTGGGCAGGCTGAAGCGGGGGTAAGACCCCGTGGAGGGCCGAACGCACGTCGGTTGAAAACGGCGGCGATGACCTGCGGATAGGGGTGAAAGGCCAATCAAACCCGGAGATATCTCGTTCTCCCCGAAATAGCTTTAGGGCTAGCGTCGCGCGTTCACCGCCGGAGGTAGAGCACCGGATGGACGAGGGGGCTTCGCCGCCTACCGAATCCAACCGAACTCCGAATGCCGGCGGCCCAGAGCGCGGCAGTCAGAGCATGTGGGCTAAGCTGTGTGCTCGAGAGGGAAACAGCCCGGACCGCCCGCTAAGGTCCCCAAGTTCCAGCCGAGTGGCAAAGGATGTGCGTCCGCCCAGACAACCAGGATGTTGGCTTAGAAGCAGCCATCCATTCAAAGAGTGCGTAACAGCTCACTGGTCGAGTGGACATGCGCCGACAATACACGGGGCTAAGCTGGACACCGAAGCGGCGGGATTTTAATTCATTAGAATCGGTAGGGGAGCTTCCCATGGGCGGAGAAGCCGGAGGGCGACCGACGGTGGAGCGCATGGGAGTGAGAATGCTGGCATGAGTAGCGAGAGACGAGAGAGTAACTCGTCCGCCGTGAACCCGAGGTTTCCTGGGCAAGGCTAATCCTCCCAGGGTCAGTCGGGGGCTAAGGCGAGGCCGGTAGGCGTAGCCGACGCGCAGCAGGCAGACATTCCTGCACCGCGCACGCGGCGCTACGACCGACGGGGCGACGGATGGGGGTGGCTCGGCGGGGTTCTGGACGTCCCCGTGATGGAGCGCGGCCCGCGGACCAGGGAAATCCGGTCCGCATCAAGGGCGAGGCTCCGGACGAAGCGACTGAGCGAAGCGAGTGAGCCCGAGGTCCCTAGAAAAACCCCTAGGCAGGCGCGTGCGCGCCCGTACCGCAAACCGACACAGGTGGGTGGGTAGAACATACCGAGGCGATCGGGTCAACCATGGTCAAGGAACTCGGCACAATGGCCCCGTAACTTCGGGAGAAGGGGTGCCCGCGCGTACGTGAACCGGCTCGCCCGGGGAGCGGAGGCGGGCCGCAGTGGAGAGGCCCAAGCGACTGTTTACCAAAAACACAGGACTCTGCAGAAGCCGCAAGGCGACGTATAGGGTCTGACGCCTGCCCGGTGCCGGAAGGTCACGCGGAGGAGTTAGCCGTTAAGGCGAAGCCCCGAAGCCAAGCCCCGGTAAACGGCGGCCGTAACTATAACGGTCCTAAGGTA
>UQTD01000027.1 GCA_900543845.1 uncultured Collinsella sp. | reverse complement strand
CGGCAGTCAGCCGCGCTTTGATGAGCAGGGCCGATGCACGGGGCTGAGCTACAGCACGAGCCGCGTGCTGCACGATGAGCTTGTAAATCTTGTGCAGCGTGAAGGCTTCCCGCTGGAAACCGCCCTCACCTTTATCACCTGCAATCCCGCGCGCGTGCTGCGGATGGAAGCGCAAAAGGGCTGTATCGCCGAGGGCGCAGACGCGGATCTTGTCCTTCTCGGGCAGGCGCTCAGCATCGACGGCGTCTTTGCCCGCGGCAGACAAATGGTCAAAAACGGTCAGGCGATCGTCAAGGGTCGCTTCGAATAAACGATCGGAGGAATTATGATGAAAAAAATCCTATCCCGTACAGTGTCCATCGCACTCGCAATGCTTTTGACGGTCTCCTGTCTGAGCGGCTGCGGTTCCAAGAGCGTGAATACCGCAGAGTATCTTGGCACTTATTCTACCGATGTCACCTCCCTCATTCCCTTCTACCTGCCCGACACCACGGGCAAGAAGGTCATCTCCAACGTCATCGACGGTCTGATCGAGACCGACCGCTTTGGCGCCTTCGTTCCCTCGCTCGCTGAAAGCTGGGAGCACAACGACGATTACTCCGTCTGGACGTTCCACCTGCGCAAGGACGCCAAGTGGTACGACAGCAAGGGCGCAGAGGTCGCGCCCGTCACCGCGCAGGACTTTGTAGACGGCATGCGCTTTGTTGCCGACCATAAGAAAACCAAGAGCGACATGTCCATCATCAAGAGCGTGATCGCCGGCCTCGGCGAATATTACGACACGCTCGTTGACTTTGACGACCCCAACCTGGCACCGAGCAAAAAGCCCGAAGGCCCGCGCGAAAAGCTGGAAGCACAGTTTGACGACACCGTCGGCGTCAATTTCGGCATCGGAGCACAGCGCCATGCCGGCCAGGAACTTTTCCTTGGGCGCAGCGAGCTCGTGCTTGACGACGGTCATCTTATTCTGGGTAAGGGTACCGGTCTTGTCGGAGCAGATGGTCTGCGTGCAGCCGAGCGTCTCGACAGCAGAAAGTTTGCGGATGATCGCCTGGCGCTTGGCCATCTTGGTCACGCCGAGCGAAAGCACGATGGTCACGACGGCGACCAGGCCCTCGGGGATGGCGGCGACGGCGAGCGAGACGGCAACCATAAAGGTGTCAAGCAGGGCAGTCGGGTCGGTAAGGACGTTGCCCACGCCGTGACGGATGATGTCAACGCCAAAGATGACGACGCAGATGACGATAACCATAATGGTAAGGATGCGGCTGAGCTCGGCGAGCTTCACCTGCAGCGGCGTGAGCTCTTCCTTGGCCTCGGCCAGGGCGCCAGCGATCTTGCCCATCTCGGTGTTCATACCGGTGCCGACCACGACGGCGCGACCGCGGCCGTACACCACGGTGGAACCCATGTAGCACATGTTCTTGCGGTCGCCGAGCGGCACGTCGTCGGTGCCAGCGGCGAGCTCGATCACGTTGGCGTGCTTCTCGACCGGCACGGACTCGCCGGTCAGTGCGGCCTCTTCGATCTTCATCGTGGCGCTCTCGAGCACGCGGCAGTCGGCCGGGACGGAGTCGCCCGCCTCGAGCATGATCACGTCGCCGGGCACGAGCTCGGCGCTCGGCAGGTGCACGAGCTTGCCGTCGCGCAGCACCTTGGACTGCGCCGCGCTCATTTCCTGCAGGGCCTCGAGGGCCTCCTCGCTCTTGGCTTCCTGGACCACGCCCAGCACCGAGTTGACGATAACGACGAACATGATGATGGCGACATCGGCAAAATCGGGCTCGCCCTTGACCATGCCCGTAAGTGCGCTGATAACGGCGGCAACGATCAGCATGATGACCATGGGGTCGGCCATCTGCTCAAAGAAGCGCTTCCACAGCGGCGTCTTCTCGGCTTCCTCAAGCTTGTTAGGGCCTGTCTTGGCGAGGCGTGACGACGCCTCGTCGTTGCTCAGGCCGAGGTTCTCATCGACACCCTGGTCGCTGAGCACCTCCGCCGCGGCGGACAGGTATTCCTTTTGCATATAGAGTCCCCTCCTGGGATTCGGGCCACTCAGCAGATTGATGCCCGATCATAATTCCCAGGAGAAGGGCAAGGGCTCATCAAGGCTGCCGTGCTGAGCGGCAGTTGATAGTGGAGCTATGGTACCCCAAAGCGACGCGTCTAGCCAAAACATTCCATCTGGAAACACGGCACAGGCGCAACGGTGCAGACAGTGTGATGCTCAAGATTGGTAAAACGTTTTTTCTTCGGCGCATCGTCAAACTGAAATATCGCCCAGATAGCAGCGGTTAGAACGGTTGGTAAAGTTTTTGCATATACCGTTTTTTCGCAAAAAATGAACTTCTAATTCGGCATACGGTCGATTTTTTGGGGTATTCGGTCGGCATTTCGTTATAATCATCTCAGTTTTATTTCTTATGGTTTATCTATCAGCGCAAGACGATGTCAGATGGAGGTCTGAATGTACAAGCGCACCAAGATTGTATGCACCATGGGTCCCGCCTGCGATAGCGACGAGACCATCCGCGAGATGATCAAGGCGGGCATGAATGTCGCCCGTTTTAACTTCTCGCACGGATCCTACGACGAGCACCACGGTCGCATCGAGCGCGTCCGTCGTATTTCCAAGGAGCTCGGCATGCCCGTCGGCATCCTGCTCGACACCAAGGGCCCCGAGGTCCGCACCGGCCTTTTGGTCGATGGCAAGAAGGTTGCCGTCAAGACCGGCGACAAGATCGTCGTCACCGCTCAGCCCACGTCCGAGGATTTCCACGGCACCGCTGAGCACATCTCCCTCGACTACCTGGCTCTGCCCTCCGAGGTCGAGAAGGGCTCCCTCATCCTGATCGATGACGGCCTGGTTGCCCTCGAGGTCGAGTCCGTCGACGGCCAGGACATGACCTGCGTCGTTAAGAACGACGGCCTGATCGGCGAGCGCAAGGGCGTCAACATGCCCAACGTCAACATCTCGCTGCCCGCCATCACCGAGCGCGATCGTCAGGACATCCTCTTTGGCCTGACCGAGAACATCGACTACATCGCCGCTTCCTTCATCCGTGACGGCGAGTCCGTCCGCGGCATCCGCGAGCTTTGCCGCGAGAACGGCGGCGAGCACGTGACGATCTTCCCGAAGATCGAGTGCGCCCTGGGCGTCGAGAACTTCGACGAGATCCTCGAGGCTTCTGACGGCATCATGGTCGCCCGTGGCGACCTGGGCATCGAGATTAAGCCCGAGCTCGTTCCCCACATCCAGAAGGAGATCATCGCCAAGTGCAACGCGGCTTACAAGCCCGTCATCACCGCTACGCAGATGCTCGACTCCATGCAGCAGAACCCGCGCCCGACGCGCGCCGAGGTTGCCGACGTTGCTAACGCCATCTACGACGGCACCGACGCCGTTATGCTCTCTGGCGAGTCCGCTGCCGGTAAGTACCCGGTCGAGGCCGTCAAGATGCAGGCCAGCATCGCTCTCGAGACCGAGAAGTACCTCCCGGCTCACGCTCCGCTCGAGGTTCCGGCCGATGCTCACGGCACTCGCCTCGTCAACAACGTTGTGGGTATGTCCGCTGTGAACATGGCTACCACCGTTGGCGCCAAGTGCATCACCGTGCCGACGACCACTGGTCGTACTGCCCGCCTGATCTCGCACTTCCGTCCCAACATGCCGATCTGCGCGTTCTCCCGCCACGAGTGGGCCGTCCAGCAGATGATCATGTACTGGGGCGTCATCCCGCACCAGGCAGAGATTACCCAGGGCACCGTCAACGGCACGATCGTCAAGGCGATCGAGACCGCTAAGGAGCTCGGCTACGTCAAGACTGGCGATTTGACCGTCGCTACCGCCGGCGATCCCCGCATGAGCGTCCAGCTCGAGGACAAGGTCTCCTCGACCAACGTCGCTTACGTCGCTCAGGTACGCTAAATCGTACTTGCAAGCAGATTTGCATTGCAAAGGGCCCGGAAGGCATTGCCTTCCGGGCCCTTTTTAAAGACCTTCTTCATATGCCGCTTCATCGATTTGCGTTCAATCGCAAGCCTCTCCGATGCCGAGCGCACCACCGAAGACGCCCTGCGACGGGAGTTGTTGGTCAATTGGGATGAGCTGTTCACCGTCAAGCCGGCCGGCTAGCAGCTAGCGATCAGGGGGACTGCGGGGACGCCAGAAGCGGCAACGCGAGTCGCAAAGCCCGCCTCGGTCAGCTCGATGACCTCGGTAAACGTTGCATCGAAAAACTCCTCGGTTAGCAAGCGATATGGCGGATGGTCGGGCTCGCCGGGGTTTTCGCGCACGATCTCGTGCATAACGCCGATGGTCTTGAGCACATACTCCTTATGGATGGGATACTGCCCAAAACGCGTCGCCGCAGTATACAGGCGATCGGTCGCGCGCGGAATCGAAACAATGCCGAGCGTCTTGCCAAACCAGTCAAAGTCGCCTTGCTTTTTAATGCGGAACTCCTCGCACGGCTTGCCGCCGTGCGCCTCCAGGTACTGATTCACGCGCGTATTCCATACGGTATCGGCCACCAGATGCGACCAGACACCCAGCGTCAAATCGAGCAACGACTGCGCCACGTCCTCGGACGCAAGCGAGAACTCACGAGCGCCGGGACCGACAACCGGCTCGGCATCCCTGTAGCGCTGGGGATAGTGCACGCGATTCAGTCGCTCGCGCTCCTCGATAATCGAGGTCGCCGCGGCTGGCGCACCGGTGGGCGAACTTTTAAGCAACGGTGCCACATAGGTATCCCAGAACTCATGCTCACGAGGCTTAGGGATAGGCTCGGGCTTTGCAAAGTGCGTAATGCGGTACGGGATGGGATCGGCGATGCCAGGGACCATATAGCCCACGAAGATATCCGGAACCACGCAGCCAAACAAAAAGGCATTGCGGTCGCGCACGCTATTGGCAAGCGCACCGGTGCGCTCCAGCAAACGCTCCGTCTGAGCGATATGAATGTTCCAGCTTGGCATAGCCACCCCCATAAAAAACCTGGATAACTATACCATCACGGCAAAGCCGCGCGGACGGCTACGCACGCTCTACGCAGCAACTAGTCCGTAGCACCGCTTTCGGTTCCATACGACGACGAAGACGCCTCGACCACATGGTGATATCGATCGATATAGATTGCACGGGCACCCAGGCGTCGCACCAAATCCTGGTGATGCGTGCTCATCAAGACCGTCTTACCCGCCGCGACATAAGCCAGCAAGAAATTGACCACGATGTCGCATGAATCCTCGTCGAGCCCATTGGTAGGCTCGTCGAGGACCAGGATATCGGGGTTCATCGACACCACCGCAGCCAGCGCAACACGCTTCTTTTGCCCGCCCGAGAGCTGATAGGGAGAGGCGTCGGCAAGGTCGGCAACCTGGAACAGCCCCATGGCATCGCGCACGCGGCGCTCGAGCTCGTCTGCCGGCAGACCCATCTGCGCGGGACCAAAAGCAACTTCCTCGCCCACCGTGGCGCAGAACAGCTGGGCATCGGCGTTTTGGAATACGAAGCCCACGCGCTGGTGGAACTTCTGAGCAGCAGCAGAATCCTTCAGATACGCCGCATCGACCACGTGCCCGTCAAACAGGTATGCCCCTGCGTCCGCGAGTTCAAGGCCGTTAATAAGACGCATAATCGTCGTCTTGCCGCAGCCGTTGGGACCGAGCAGGGCAACGAGTTCACCACGATCGACCTGCAGCGACACGCCATCGACAACCGTATGCCCCGCATAGGAGAACACCACGTCGCGCAGCTCGATGAGCGGAACGACCTCGGCGCCGCCCACACCGTTCGTGCCCGCCGCACTATTCATATCGATCGTCAAAACGTCGCCCTTCCCCATTTGCATCCCCAGTCGGAACCAGCAGCGCCTACAGCACGGCGCACAACACTGTCAGCAGCGCCACGCCGCCCGCATAGGCCGCATCGCGCCAGCCAAACCTGGCGCGCGCGGGAGCCGGATACGCACCGGCAAAGCCGCGGCAAAGCATAGCCTCGTCCATCGCGCGGCTGCATTTCATCGCCTTGATAAAGGTCATGCCCATGATACCCGCGATCGAATCGGTACGCGAAAATCCCTCGGGCGCACGGCCAACGCTGCGCAGCATGACCGATTCGCACAGATCGTGCGCCGTACGACCCAGCACCTCGATGTGCTTGAGCGCCATATCAAACGTAAAGATAACTTCGTCGGGTAGATGCAGCATCTTGAGCGCCGCCGACATGCGGCTCCACGTGAGGGTCCACGAAACGCCCAGCACCAGCGACACATTAATGAAGGTCTTGAGCGCAATCTTGAGCATGGCGCCCGTAGCGGAAGCACCCAGCAGCAGGGCAGGCAGCGCCAAAACCACTGCGAGCCCCGCGGCGCCAAGCGCCGGCACAAAGGTCGCGCGCAGCCCGCGTACGGGACGCACGGCAACGAGCACCAGCGCAATGGCCGCCATCAACATGAGGTACAGCGGGCTTTGTGTCAGGCACACGCACAGGACGCAAACGAATATCCCCACCAGGCGCACCGGAGCCGAAACGCAAGAAAGGGCGCGGTCGACCATCGACCCGCCCTCGTGCGCGCCTCCACCCAGGCGAACCCGCTCAAGCAGGCTCGCCAGGTGCAGGACGTTCTTTTGCATCACGCGATGACGAGCGCCCGTGGGCTCGTAACGCTGCTCGACCGCAAGCCAGCTAGGCAGCTCGACCATCGCCATGGGCACCGCTTTCCTTGACCGTCAGCGAGATCAGACGGAATGCGATGGTGAGCACCGCCACGCCAATCACGCCGGACAGGATATACATGGCAGCCTGACCGGCAAAGCCGAGACCCTGCTCCTCGGAATAGGCCTGCAGGTAATCACCCGTAGGCAGCGCATCGGCAAAGGTCGGGGTGTCGAGACCGACCGAAGCCTGCAGACTGTCGTCACCAGCCTCCTGAACGGCAGTCGCGGCGCCCTCAGCGTCCCACTCGCCCCAGGCGTCACCGGTAGCAAGCAAGCCGAGCGGCGTAGCCACGACAAGCACGGCGACCAGGATGAGCGTGGGGACCAGCGAGGTCTTCTTAGCAGCAGTGCCCTCGGCAGCAAGCTGGCCATCGACGGCCTCGGGCCCGACGATAACGCTCGGCGCCGTCTTCTTAATGAAACCGTAGATGGCGGCCGTCGCCACGCCCTCGACCACGCCGGCTACCAACATATGCGGGATCATCATGGCCGGAATGGCAATGGACAGCGGGAAGGGGCAGTACAGCGGAGCGCCCGAAGCATTCGTGAAAAGCATCGGCTGAATACCAAACTCGATTGCCGCGCACAGGGCCGCCAGGCACAGGCCGACCCAGCCGCTTACGATGGCCGAAACCGAGGTGCCCCAGCTCTTGTCGTGCAAACGGCTGTTAAGCGCGCGGAACACGATGGCTGCGGCAAACGGCAACACGAAGGCCATGTTAAAGCAGTTAGCGCCAAAGGACAGGATGCCGCCGTCGCCAAACAGCAGCGCTTGCAGCGCCAGCGCGACCGAAACCGCGATAGCCGCGGCCTCGGGGCCTAGCAGCAGTGCAATGAGCGCGCCGCCGACGGCGTGACCTGTGGTGCCGCCGGGCAGCGGCACATTGAACATCATAAGCAGGAAGGAGAACGCGGCGCAGATGCCCAGGAAAGCCATGTGCTCGCGATCGAGCGTGGCGCGCACTTTCTTGATGCAGTGGATCCAAACGGGCACCATCGCCACTGCCATGACGGCATCGGTCTGCGGGGACAGATAATTATCTGGAATGTGCATGTACGCCTCCCGGTTATCGGCGCACGGAATTGCAACGCCGCTTGAATCACCTTTCCAGTGTTACGTAATGTCAGATTCGTAACACGCCGCGGGCTATCATAGCAAAACGGCGCACTGCCGACAAAGCAGCACGCCGTTATGTAATGCGCGTGTCATATATGCAGGCTCAACGGTGCCTTATACCGAGCATAGCAATCACGTAGGACTCGGCGGCAGCCACCGCTGGCCTATACCCAGCGCAAGCCCTAGCCGCGGACCTCGCCGTTTACGCCCTTGCACACCTTGGTGACGATCTTCTGGTGCGCCTTCTCGACCTCTTCGCTGGTCAGCGTATGGTCGTCGGAGCGATACGTAAGCGCAAAGGCCATGGACTTCTTGCCCGCTCCGATGCGGACCGGATCGCGGTAGACATCGAACAGGCGCACGCCCTCGAGCAGCTTGCCGCCAGCGCTGGTAATACGGCGCTCAAGATCCTCGCAGGTCACAGCGTTGTCGACCACAATGGCAAGGTCGTGCTCAACGGCCGGGTACTGCGAGAACTCGCGGTAGTTCTCCTGATTGCGGGCGCCCTTGATCAGCTTGTCCAGGTCGAGCTCAAAGGCAACGACGACCTCGTCGATGCCCATAGCCTCGCGCGCCTCGGGGTGGATCTCGCCAACCCAGCCCAGCACGGTACCGCCCGAGAGCACCTCGGCAGCACGACCCGGCTGCAGGAAGGCATAGCCCTCGCCCTCGACGGGACGGAAGCGAACCTTCTCGATGCGCAGCTGGGCGAGCAGCTCCTCGACGATGCCCTTGCCAAAGAAGAAACGCAGCTTACGGTACTTCATGCTCCAAGACTGCTCGCTCCACTGGCCCGAGAGCACGCCCGCGACGGACTTGGTCTCCTTGGGCAGGCTGGCGTTCTCGCGACCGTGGAACAGGCTGCCGACCTCGTACAGATGCACGTTGGGCGTACCGTGCGCCTCGTTGTAGGCCACGGACTGCAGCAAGCCCGGCAGCAGCGAACGACGCATCTCGGTCTGCTCGGCTACCAGCGGGTTCATGAGCACCACGGGGCAGCCGCGGCCCTCGGTGGACATACCGATCTTCTCCAGGTCGCCCGGCGCGGCAAAGCCAAAAGTCGTGGTCTCGTTGAGGCCGCAGGCGCGCAAGATCTCGCCGACCTTGCGGGTGAGCTTCTGCTCGCGGGTCAGGCCGCCGATGTGGTTCTTGGCAGCCGGGATGGTCGCCGTCACGCGGCCCATGCCCCACAGGCGCAGGACCTCCTCGATCAGGTCAATCTCGCGAGGCAGGTCGGGACGGAAGCTCGGCGGGGTAACCATAAAGTCCTCGCCGTCGCGCTCGACGGTGCAGCCCAGACGGGTGAGCGAACGCTCGATAAAGTCGGGCTCGATGTCGGCGCCGCAAATGGCGTGCACGCGGGCCAGGCGCAGCTTAATGCTGTCGATGGTCTTGGGCGCGGGGAAAACGTCGACATAGCCGGGAGCAACCTCGCCGCCGGCAATCTCCTCGATCAGCGCGCAGGTAACGTTGGCGACATTCACGCAGCCGGTCTCGTCGACCTGACGCTCAAAGCGAATGGAGGCGTCGGAGATCAGCGACAGATCGCGGCTGGTGTGCGAGGTGCGACCGGCGTTGAAGCAGGCGCTCTCGACCATCACGTCAACGGTATCGTCCTCGATCTCGGAATCCATGCCGCCCATGACGCCGGCCAACGCCACAGGGCGCTCGCCGTCGGTGATGAGGCCCATGCCGGCGTCGAGCACACGCTCCTCGCCATCGAGCGTCGTGAACTTCTCGTCCTGCTGGGCGGCGCGAACCACCACGCGACGGTGGCCATCGCGCTCGGCAAAGGTGTCGAGGTCAAAGGCGTGCAGCGGCTGGCCGGTGAGCATCATCACGTAGTTGGTGATATCGACGATGTTGTTGTGCGGGCGCACGCCCAGGGCGTTGAGGCGCTTGACCATCCAGTCGGGCGAGGGGCCGACCTTCACGTTGCGCACGATGCGGGCGACGTAGCGGTCGCACAGGCCCTCGTCGGCAATCTCGACCGAAAGCTCGTCGTCGGTCGCGCGGCCGGTCTCGACCTTGATGGCGGGCAGCTCAACGTGGAAATCGCGGTCGAAGATGGCACCGGTTTCGCGGGCCATGCCGATCATGGACAGGCAGTCGGGGCGGTTGGGCGTGATCTCGCAGTCGAGCACGGTGTCGCTCGAGCCCACGTACTCGGCAAACGGCATGCCGCGGGGCGTATCCTCGGGCAGGATCATGATGCCGGAGTGGTCGCCGCCCAGGCCGAGCTCGCGCGCAGAGCAGTTCATGCCCATGGACACGACGCCGCGAAGCTTGCTCTTCTTGATCTTGACGTCGCCGGGAAGCACAGCGCCGATCATGGCCGTGACGATGTGGTCGCCAGCCTCGAAGTTCTGCGCGCCGCAGACGATCTGCAGCGGGGCGGGGTTGCCGTCGGCGTCGAGATTCTTGTCGCCCACATCGACCGAGCACACATACATGTGGTCGCTATCGGGGTGCGGGGTCTTGGTGAGCACCTTGGCGGTCACCACGTGGTCGAAGGACTCGCCCACGGTGTCGATCGCCTCGACCTCGGTGCCGGTACGGATATATTCGTCCGAAAGGGTCTTGGGATCCTCCGGAATATCGATCATGGTCTTGAGCCAGTCGTAAGAAACGCGCATCTAACTGGTCTCCTTTCATAAATGCGGCTTTGAGCCGGAAACTGCAACTAAGAAGAAAGCGTTCTAGAACTGGTTCAAGAATCTCATGTCACCAGTCATCAA
The DNA here is from genome assembly GCA_900543845.1 of uncultured Collinsella sp. Lineage (GTDB taxonomy): Bacteria > Actinomycetota > Coriobacteriia > Coriobacteriales > Coriobacteriaceae > Collinsella. The sequence goes on along the minus strand of UQTD01000027.1, from coordinate 14,711 downwards.
CGTGCGCAGATCGGGCAGGTCGTAGCGCAGGGCCGCGACGCGCTCGGCGCCAATACCAAAGGCGAAGCCGGTGTACTTCTCGGGGTCGATGCCGCAGTTGATCAGGACGTTGGGGTCGACCATGCCGCAGCCCAGGATCTCAATCCAGCCGCTGTGCTTGCAGAAGTTGCAGCCCTTGCCGCCGCACACGTGGCAGCTCACGTCCACCTCGCAGCTGGGCTCGGTGAAGGGGAAGAAGTGCGGGCGGTAGCGCGTCTTGCGGTCCTCGCCAAACATACACTTAACAAAGTAGTCGAGCGTGCCCTTAAGATCGCCAAAGGTGATGCCCTCGTCGACGACCAGGCCCTCGATCTGGTTGAACTGCGGCAGGTGGCAGGCGTCGGCCGTGTCGGGACGGTAGACGGTGCCCGGGCAGATCATGTAGATGGGCGGCTTCTGCGACTCCATGGTGTGGATCTGCACGCCCGAGGTCTGGGTGCGCAGCAGCACGTCGGACTCGCCGTGGGCGTGAGCCTCGGGGTGCGCGACGCTGCCGGGGTTGTTGTCGACCACATAGAATGTGTCGCGGGCCGAGCGGCTCGGGTGATCCATGGGGGCATTGAGCGCGGTGAAGTTGTAGTAGGAGGTGTCGACCATGGGGCCGGACTCGACGGTGTAGCCGATGCCGCAAAAGATGTCCTCGGCCTCCTCGATGATCTGCTTGATCAGGTGCTGGTGACCGATCTGCGGACGGATGCCCGGCAGCGTGATGTCGACGGCGTCGTGCTCCAGTGCGTGCTTGAGGGCGGCTGCCTTCATCTCGGTCGTGCGCTCGTCGAGCATGCCCTCGATCAGCTGGCGCATCTCGTTGGCGCGCTTGCCCATCACGGGACGATCCTCGGGGGCGAGCTTGCCCATCATGCGCATCAGGCCGGTGATGCGGCCCTTGCGGCCGAGCAGCTCAACGCGCGCGGCCTCGAGCTTTGCGGCGTCGTCGGCGCCTGCGACGAGCTCCTTGGCCTCTTCCTCGAGTTTGACCAGATCATCAATCAGACTCATGTCTTCCCTTTCGTCTCTCGCGCTCCCCGCTTGCCGAGGCGGCTGCCGCCGTCTGACGTTGCGAAAACGCGGCCCGGTTCGGTAACAAAAAACCGCCCTCGGGCATGTGCATTGCCCAAGGACGGTTGAATTCCGCGGTACCACCTTGTTTGACCCGGCGGATGTCTGGCCCGCCGTGCCCACTCTGTGCCCCTTGTCGCGAGGCTCACGGCTTCCCTACTGGGGACATCGCCGCCACTGGCCGCGCGCCCGTTGAGGTCGCTGCTCGGGAGTGAACGCTTGGCCCTTGCCGCCGCAGGAAGGCTTGCAGCCCATGACCTTCCCTCTCTTGCCGGCGACGCGGCGGGCAAAACCCTCTCCGTCAACGCATTGGGCTACAGGATACCACATTGTTTGGTTGTATCGCCGCGTTCCGTTTTGTTCATGCTGGGTACAAGGCAGGTAGCTGTGCAAACTGGCCGTGCGCCCATCCGTGGCGTTCGGCTCGCGAGATCAAGGATATGGTATGGGAAAGAAGCACGATAAGAAGGCCAAGCCCGCAGCGGGCAAGACGCCCAAAGGCATGAAGGTCGATAAGGCCGTCAAAAAATTCCGCAAGCTCGAGGGCAAGCTGTGGACCCGCGAGTACCTGCTCAAGATTGCCGAGTTTGACGGCGCGACCATTGCCCCCGCCAACGGTGCCGCGGCCCGCGCCGATGCCATGGGCACCCTTGCCGGCGAACATCACAAGCTCCTGACCAGCGATAAGTCTGTCGAACTTGTGCGCTCGCTGGCACGCGAAACCGTCGCCGGCGGCAAGATCGATGACCCGCAACTGCTCGACGAGATCCGCGTACTCGGCCGCGACCAGCGCGAAGCGAGCGTCATTCCCACCGAGGAGGCCGAGGCCTGGACCAGGCTCACCTGCGAGGCCGACGCCGTGTGGCACAAGGCCAAGACGGCCAATGACTGGGCGAGCTTTGAGCCCTATGTGGATAGAATCGTCGCCCAACTTAAGCATCAGGCCGAGCTCATGGACCCCAAGCGCGACCCATACGATGTTTGGCTCGACCAGTACGAGCGCGGCCTTTCCGCCAAGAGCTTCGATGCGTTTTGCGATGAGGTCAAGGCGACGGTCGTGCCGCTCGTGCACGCCATCGGCGAGCGCGGCCAGCAGCCCGCTGCCGACTTTTTGCACGCCCGCGTGCCCGAGACCGCCCAGCGCGCCATGAGCTTCGACCTTATGAAGCTCGTCGGCCTGGACCTGAACGACACCACGCTTGCCTTTACCGAGCACCCGTTTAGCGAGGGCTTTGCCGTGGGCGACGCGCGCATCGCGACGCACATCTACGAGAACGACTGCATCTCCAACGTCTACAGCATCATCCACGAGGCGGGCCACGCCATGTACGAGCTGGGCGTCAATCCTGCCTATGCGCGCACCTGTCTTGAAGGTGGCACCTCCATGGGCATCCACGAGAGCCAGAGCCGCTTTTTCGAGAACACCGTGGGTCGCAGCCGCGCCTTTATGGGGCCGCTGCTCGAGGTACTGCGCCGTCACGCGCCCGAGGTTTACGGCAGCGTGGACGAGGATACGCTCTACCGTGCCGTGAACATCGCGCAGCCGTCGTTGATCCGCACCGAGGCGGACGAGCTCACCTATCCGCTGCACGTTATGGTGCGCTACGAGATCGAGCGCATGCTGTTTGCCGGCGAGGCCACGGCCAAGGACATCCCCGCGCTTTGGAATCGCTTTATGGATGAGTACCTGGGCATTCCCGTTCCCGACGACACGCACGGCTGCCTGCAGGATACGCACTGGAGCGGTGGCTCGTTTGGCTACTTCCCCACGTATGCGCTGGGTAGCGCCTACGACGCCATGTTTGTGCCGGCCATGTGCCGCGACGGCGTCGACCTTACCGGTGCCTGCGTGAGCGGCGATCTGGCGCCCGTCCGCGCCTGGCTGGGCGAGCACATTTGGCAGTGGGGCCGCGCCAAGGACGCGCCGGAACTCATCAAGGGCGCCTGCGGCATGGACTTTGATGCCCGTTACTACTGCAGCTACCTGCAGGACAAGTTCACCACGCTGTACGAGCTGTAAAGCCTAGGCGACACGCAACGCAAAGGGGCGCCGCAGGATCTATCCCGCGGCGCCCCTTTTTCACCTAGTCATTGGGGACGTTCTTTAATGACTAGGTTGACGCCGATGTTCTGGTAACGTCAGCGAAAACGACCCCAAGCGAGCAAGGTGACGTGAAATGAAAGGGCGCTGACCATCTGGTCGCGCCCTTGAAATTGAACGTCAGATTGCCGCTTAGGGTCGTTTGCAGCGTCGAGCCGTTACGCGGTTTGGTAAAACCGCGTAACTACAAAGCTTCCAGTGCGTTGGCGATGCGCTTCATGGCGGCATCGGCGGCCGATTGGTCCGGAGCCTCAGCCAAAACGCGAATCACTGACTCGGTTCCGCTCTTGCGCACGAGCACGCGGCCCTCGCCCGCCAGCGCGGCCTCGGCCTCGGCGATCGCATTCTGCACGCCCATGTTCTCGAGCGCGGCATCTTTGTCGGCCACGCGCACGGCAACCTGCGCTTGCGGCAGCAGCTTGCATGGAGCCGCGAGCTGCGAGAGCGTCTCGCGCTCGGCACGAATCACTTCCATCACGCGCAGCGAGGTCATAATGCCGTCGCCCGTGCGCTCGATATCGCCAAAGATCGTATGACCCGTCTGCTCGCCGCCCAGGCTGAAGCCGCCCTCGCGCATCTTGGCATACACGTGACGGTCGCCCACGCCGCTGGTCACGGCGCTTAGACCGGCAAGCTCCAGCGACTTGACCAGGCCAAAGTTGCTGGCAATCGTCGGCACCACGGTACCGCCCGAAAGGCGACCGTGCTTGTTCAGGTACACACCGCACACGTACAGGATCTGGTCGCCGTCGACCACGCGGCCGCGCTCGTCCACGGCCAGGCAGCGGTCGGCATCGCCGTCATAGGCAAAGCCCACATCCAGACCCTGCTCCACCACGTGGCGTTGCAGGCGCTCCATATGCGTGGAGCCACAGTCCACATTGATGTTAAATCCGTCGGGCGCAGCGTTGATCACGCGCACGTCGGCGCCCAGCGCGTCGAACACCGGCTTGGCCACCGAGGACGCCGAGCCGTTAGCGCAATCGATGCCGATCTTGACGCCCTGCAGCGAAAAGTTCGCGCTTGCGATGAGTGAGGCAATATAGCGGTTGCGGCCCTGCATGTAATCGACCGTAGCGCCAATGTGGTTGCCCGTGGCCAGCGGAACTTCGCTCTTGCCATCGATGTAATCCTCGATGAGTTCCAGCACGTCCTCGTCCATCTTAAAGCCGTCGCTGTTGACGAGCTTAATGCCGTTATCGCAAAACGGGTTGTGGCTCGCGCTGATCATGATGCCGCAATCGAAGCAGCCCTCCACGGTCTGATGCGCCACGCCCGGCGTTGGGATCACGTGCAGCATATATGCGTCCGCGCCGCTCGCGACCAGGCCGCTCACCAGCGCCGCCTCAAACATGTAGCTCGAACGACGAGTGTCCTTGCCCACGATCACGCGTGCCTTGCGCTCGCGGTTGGCACCGTAATACCAACCCACAAAACGGCCGATCTTATAAGCGTGCTCTACCGTCAGCCCAACGTTGGCCTCGCCGCGAAATCCGTCGGTGCCAAAGTACTTCATATCTTACTTATCCTGTTCGAACGTTTGAGCGGTTGGCGTGGTGCGAACCTTAAGCTCTTTGTGCCTAGAGTCCTTCGAAGTCGTGACCGTGTACTCGACCTTTATGTCTTGTCCAAGAAGCATGTGGACGCCGCCCCATGCAACCTTCAGGCCATCGTGCGTCGCTTCGTTCATCTCGATAGAACCGGAGCCCGAAGTCTTAATGTCCGAAATGCTGCCTCCCGCGGGAGCATAGAGATAGAGCCTCAGCACCTCGTCATCAATATCCTCGCTAATGCCGTTATGGCCCCGGAAATAACCAGGCATCTCGGCCTTCTCCTGAGGGGTCATCGTGTTCTTGAGCGTGGTGGTCACTCGATACGTCGTCGAACCATCGGCATTTTCAACCGAAGAATCGATGGTGACTCGCTTATCAAGGAACCAATCCATCTTTGAATAGCTGTAGTTGTTCACAAAGACGCCCAAAATCGGAGCCTCAGACGCATCGTTTTGGAGAGCGCCGGAAATGCCAAGGGCCTTCGCGGCCTTTTCCTCGTCATCGTTTCTCGAATACATGAGGATGCGACCCTCGGAAGCACCCTTTTCGACGGCGGCAGCAATCTTAGTAATATCGCTGGAGCCCAGTTCGTCCACGATCTTGTTAAAAGCCGAGCCGGCAACCGCCGCAAAAATGGCGTCCTGTTCCTCTACCGGGTAATTCCAATAAATATCGTGCAGCAGCACCTTTGCAGCGTTGCTTCCATCGACGACGGTACCGTCGGGAAGCTGCGTGCCGCCCACAATGCCGAGCATATACTGCAAAAATACCGGATCGACTGCAAATACGCCGTCGATGTCATCTCCAACAATGGCCTTCTGCATATCGCTGGCAAGCTGAGCCGCACGCGGATAATCGGGTGTCATCGTAACGTCGCCCATCGTGTATCCGAGCGTGTTGAATCCGGTCAGGCCCCATCCGGTCGTGAACAAGTTTGCCTCTTCATCGGTGATGGGAAGCGGGCTCAAAGGCTCTTTCATCATGTCGACTTTGACAAAATCACCCAGTTCGAGCTTGCCATCTGTTACCGACATCACGCCGCGAGAACCCGGGAAACCGCCGCAGGCGCGGATCTCGACATTGCTCATCGCGAGCACAAGATAATGACGCGTCTGGCCGTTGGCGCCGAGCATCTGGGGCAGAACGGGGGCGACCTTCTCCGCCGCGTCGACCGCACCGTCCAGAGTAGCAAAGCCGTCCTTTGCCTTATCGACCAGCTCGGTCACCTGGGCGATATGCGTATCGCCAATACCCTGAATCTTTTCGTTAGCGCTCTTGAACACCTTAGAGCTATCGGAGAGCGAATCGGCGACCGCCTGCAGCGCGGACACGTTGATTGTCCCGTCCTGGAACAGCTTGCCGGGCGTTGCCTGAGCGAGATTATCGGCCATAGGGACCAGCGCGCCGCTCGAAACATCGGACAGAGCGTCGACCATGGTGCGGGCGGCGTTAATATCGCTGCCGTACACCGGAATGAACGAAGCCATCGTCCACACCGGGCTCGAGGTCTCCTTCTTCATGCTGCTGCAGAGCTCGTCGATCTTTTTCGCATCGTCAGGCAGGGTCGAAAAATCGCCCGACGTGACCTTGTCCTTAAGGCCGCCGACGATCTCGACAGTTTCCTTTGCCTGACTCTTCACGGTTTTTGCCGAGTTAAGCAGCATGAAGCCACTCACGCCAAACGCGACAAGAACCACCGCGACGATGGCAGCGACAACGGCTGCAACGCGGCGCTTCTTGCGCTCGCCCTTGCGATGGCGATGGCGAACCAGGCCGTTCGAGGTCGGGCTCGTCGAGGAATCACCGCCGTAGTTCAAGCCAAAATCGTAATAATCTTCTTTAGCGCCCGAGCCCTTAAACTCGGCACCGTCGTCATTGAGACGGGCAAACGTGCCAGTTTCGGAAGCGCCCGTATAGATAGTGCCTAGGTTACCCGTAAGCCCTGCGTCTCCAGCAGAAGAAGTACTATCGGCGGGATTGGCAGAGTTGATGGGGCCGGCGTTGTGGGCGCGATGAGCGTTGTTAGCGGGGCCAGTGGGGCCGGCGACATTTGCACCGCCCGTTGGCGCCGGACGGACCCCGGCCGACGAAGCCGCAGAGCCCGCCCCGCCCGGAAATGCCTGCCTGCCTACGCGACCAGCCTGTTTTGCCTTTTGAGACTGTTCGTACAGAGCGGCAAACATCGCCGTTTCGCCCGGAGACGTACGGTTGCCAGCACCGTTTTGGCTGGATCCACTCGGTACGCCAGCGCTTCCAGTCCCATTTGAACGCGGCGGAACTGCAGAGCGCTCGCCGTCGCCGTTCTTAAAGTGGTTACCAGCCATAGAGGAGTCCTCGCAATACTAAAAGTCAATAACGCTATTAGTTTATGACATATTTAGCATCGTCAGTTAAACTCCAGACGCAGGCACCAATTCGCAGAATTGTGGTGCAACACCGCGTCCGTCTAGGCAGCGGCGTAAGCTATACCGTCAGGAACATCATCACGATGATCATGGCAAAGCCGATAAGGTCGGTCGGCAAAAACACCGTGCCCAGCATAACGGCGCTGGTGATGGTCGCCGAAACCGGCTCCACAGTTCCGATGAGGCTCGCACGCACCGAGCCGATGTCCTTAACGCCCTGCATATAGAGCATGTAAGCAAAAAACGAGCCGATAACCACGAACACCGCAAGCGCCTCGACGCCGGCGGCGTCGAGCGCCGGCATATGCGCCCAAGGCTGCACGAAGACACATGAGATCACGCCCGCCGTGAGCATTGCCGAGCCCGTGACGATGGGGCTGCCGTATTCGGGCAGGATCTTGGCGGGAATCACCGCCATACACGCGGCGCTGACCGCACACATAAGACCTGCTGCCAGGCCAAGCGGCGAGATATTCAGGCTGGTGGGGTCGCCGCCGGTGGCGATTAAAAAGGTTCCACCCAGAGCTAGGCCAATGCCGATGACTTCGCGAGTACGTGGCATGCGGCGATCGATCACGCAGGTGTAGCCCATGATGATAACGAGCTGCAGGCACTGGAGCACCGTCGCGGTTCCGGCATTGGTCAGGCGCACGGCCGAAAGATAGCAAAACTGGTTGAACAGCAGGCCAAAAGCGGTAAAGAGCAGCAGCTGCTTGCGATCGGCGGGTGTGGTCCAGAGCTTAATCAGGCGCTCGCGGTCGCGCGTAACAACCACGGCCATAAAGAGTAGACCGGCGAGAATCTGACGCACGCTCATAAGCCACAAGGTGTCGACGTGGTAGGTATCGAACAGAAAGCTCGCGCTGGTGCCCGAGAAGCCCCAAAACGAACCGCCCACCAGCGTAGCCAAGACGCCCGTGATCATCTTGCGCGTCGAAGCGCTGTTCAAGCGGTCGCGCCATGCGCGACGGGTGTTGCGGCTGAGCTCGTCGGTGCCCTCGGGCACATCAATGTTCGATATATCGGTCATCGGCACCGAAGCCCCTGTGCCTTCGACCTGCTCGACACACTCTTTGCTCATTCCACTCCCCCGAAACAGCCTGGAAACAATTCGGCTTACTTTACCACGGCGAAGGCACCAGCCGGAGGCTTGTCCGCTTATCGGTAGGACAATTCCGCAGGCGTCTTTCCATAGCTCGATACCGCAATGGCCCTGCATTAGTCGACAGCCAAATCGCGGCAGCAGACTCTTTTGAAATGGATACGACAAAGCCCCCGAATTCCACAATGTAAGCGATTTTTAAAAATGTTCTTGCCACCGAGTTCAGGCTCCGTTATATTATCCCTTGCGCGCTTGCGCACCCTTGATCGGGCGTTTAGCTCAGGGGGAGAGCGCTTCCCTGACACGGAAGAGGTCAGAAGTTCAAATCTTCTAACGCCCACCAAATGTTCGCAGCTCAGAGGCTATGTTCTCTGAGCTGTTTTGTTTTATGTCGCCAAATCCGCTGGCAGCCCCAACCGTCATCGCAACGTAACATCAATTCACCTGACAAATGGCTGCCAAACAAATTCAATACCCCAACATCAACAATAGCCAGGCACAAAACTGCGCCGCAAGCTGCTCCAACCGCCCAACTGGCCAAAAGCCGACCATCTACTTGCCGATCTATCCATCGGCATAACCAATCAGTCCGCACCGCAACTTCTCAGCAAAACGCCGCGATGTCTGCGCCCTGCGGTATCCTTGAGCCACTTGCACCTGCAGCACCAAGGAGCCGCCATGCGCACCGAGCTCGATGTTCCCTTTTCGCACAAAGAAGAAGCCAAGGCGCTGGGCGCCAAATGGGACCGGACCAAGAAGATCTGGTATGTACCCAGCGGCGTCAACCCCGAGCCCTTTGCCGAGTGGCTGCCCGGTGTTGACCGATCCGACCCCTCTGCGCCGTATATATTTCTAGTACTGGGCAAGCGCGAGTGCTGGAAGTGTCACAAAGAGACCTCGGTCGCGGCCTTTGGCATTCCCTATCGAACCGATAACGACGAGAGCATCGCCATCGCACACGCGCCCAACGAAGCCGGGCACATTGTCATCGACACGGCCAACGCCAACGCACTCGCCATCGTGCCCGCTCTTGGCTGCGTGCCGGGCGAGATCCGCGACTACCTTCATAAGCGCTGCGGCTACAAGCCCGTAGGCGCGCGAGCCTCCAAAGCCCCGTCGCTCGGCAACACGTGCACCAGTTGCGACGCGTTGCAAGGCAGTCGCTATCTGCTCGAAGAGCCCTCGTCCCCGTTTGCCCTCACCGCCATCAACAAGCTGCCGGCACTGGAGTTTGTTCGCGTCGAAGTTGCCGGCGTCTTTGGCATCCCAGCCACGCGCACCGACTTTGACCAGGCGCTCTTTACCTGGGCACGCGACCATCACGCCGAGTTCCACAGGCAACTCGGTGAGGGGGTTTATTTGTAGAGACGGAGAGGCCTTCACAGCCAGCTCCTCCGCATCACCTATCCCTCGTCGCCGGCGTCGTACACGATATCGAGGCCACAAACAGAGCATTTCTCCGGATACACCGGCATATGAACGCCCGTGCGTTTCCTCACTTCGTCACTGAGTTTGTCGTGCGCATCGATGAACCGAATGTCGAGACACGGTATTTGCGAGCCGCAGCAAGGGCAGGCAACGACAAACGACCCGCAATCAACCTCTACGCTCGGAAACATATTGTTGTCGATAAGGGCACGCGGCAGTTTTCCGTACTTCCCCATCGCGACATCGCCTCGCCAGCTCATACACGCTCCCCTCTCGCTATACAAATCAGGAAGAGCATGCACCGACGGGCGTGCGCGAGATTGCATCGCCACGCGATCCGATCAAACGACACGATCGTCAAAGAATGCCAAAACCAAATACGCTAATACGGCAGAAGCCCCGCCTTTTCACGCTTCTTTTCCGAGCGATCGAACTCAATGCGATGGGCCTCAAGAAACACCGTATTGGGTCGCCACTGATGCTCATTCGGCTGCCTTAGCGTCGCACCCGCAAAGGAAACGTAGTCGGTCTTATCCAGCAGGTACGATCCACACAGCCGATATTCACCACAAACAGGCTCAAACGAAATCAGGTGAGCATCAAATAGGGAATGAAGGTCGCGCCGAAGCAGAATGCCGTTGCTGGCAACCTGCGATTTGGGTCCCGAGTAATTCTCGATATGCGCAGCCTCCAGAGCTTCGCTGACGCCGCAGTCCGACACCGCACAACGGCCGTCATAGGCGGCAACGAGCTGCTTGCGGAACCATTGTTGCCCCAATCGCTCGCGCCTTAACGCATAGCGGACCTTTTCGTCGTCGGTCGCACCCTGTCCGGCAAACTCAATATCGACGGGCATGCGCTTCAGATAACTCATGTCGGGTGCAAAACGTGGGTCCGGTCCGCCTTTATGAACAGGACCGTGCAGAACAAACCATCCGTTTTCGGGCTCGAACCGCTCAACAAACGCAAGGCCGAGCACCTTATAGCCCACCTCGGTTGCAAATATGACTCCGACTGGGACGCCACATTCCATGCAGTTGAGCATTTTACGGTTGTAATTCTGGTCTCGAAAACCAACGGTACCCGGCGCTTGAACCGAGTACTTAATGACCCACGTACCATCGTCCAAATAGAGCGGAGGCACATCGGTGTAGAAGCTCTTTTTGGAGTTATGAACCGAGAGCGCAAAGATCTTATTGGGATCTTGCTTCACCCGATCCTGGCCCGGCCAGAAGATCCCTGAATCCCGCGTTACGGGAAAGAAGTCCGAGCCAATTCTCAAACGATACTGATACTGAGGGCTATCTTCCTTGGTGTGGTGCGGAAGGCTGGTCCAAACGCCGCCGCGCTGCTCCTCACCCAGAAACCACTCCCATGCCTCAACGTATTCAGAAGGCACAAGACTGCAGGCACGGTCATAGCTTGGTCCATCCATCAACGGAACAGCAAGGTCAATGTCGTTCATCGCCAGCACCTACAACCATACGAGCGCGAGTCATGCCCCTCAATAATATGGCCGAGAGTCAATTATTACGAGATCTCATTCCGCGATCGGCACATCGTTGATGCTCTCGGTTTGCCGCTGGCGCGTTTGTACCCCGCTGCCCCACTTCCCTGTATACTGATGTAGCACGTGTTTCGTCCGGGCCTGTTGGGCCGGATTGTTCATGGGAGGGTCTTATGGCTGCTTCGAATCCGCCTAAGGGGAGCGTTTCTTCTTCGTCCATCAAGCCGGTTACGCGCAAGGCCGTGCGTTGCCAGCGCGAGGTCGCTTGGCTTGTCACGCAGGCGGCGGGCAGGCTCGTGGCGACCACTCAGGACGTCAACGCGCCTACGCCGAGCTTTGTGCTGGCAGCGGCGCTGGATTTCGTGCGCCAATTGGAGCTTGCCGAACAGGATGCCGGCGGCCACCTCGACTACCAGAATGTTATGGCGCCCGACCTGCAAACGTTCTGCCACATGGCCAAGTTGCCCGCCGCGCCCAATTCGCTTTCGGACGCAGGCTACATGTTTACGCTCTCGGGCGCGGACCTTATCCGCGACATCTATGCATACTGCAGCGAGCTCGCCGAGCGCCACGTCTTTGACGCGGCAGAAGTCAAACCGGGATATGTCATCAAGCTGGTTCTTAGGCTGTTCTTGATGGACGGGTTCGGGGCCATGCCGGCGTAAGCCGAGTCTTCAGCATCACCGTCGACTGAGCAACAACCGCTTTACCTTAGTGGGCGCCAATTGAGGGTCGATTATTGGGTCGCCTCGTCCACTAACGCATTTATTCCACGCGCTCTGACAGTCGATACTTGCGGTTGCGGCTTGTCGCCGACGCCGTAGGTTCAAGCTCGCCCTGTGAGATGAGCGCATTGACGCGTGCCCTAACCTGGGAGACGGTGAGTCCCGTGCATTCTGCCAGTTCGCGCGTTCCCAACTCGTCATAGCGCTTGAGGGCCGCCATGATCAGGTCCCCGCCATGATCGACCTGCTCAACCTTCGCTCGGTAAAGGACAACCTTAAACCGGTCGAAACCCGGGCAAAACAACGGCTCGGCCAGACCTTGCGCACGCATGGCGTCGAGCATCATTGGAATGCCCGACCCGTTGCCTTCGGCAGGAGAGCCCACGCCGTCGGGCAATGGGGCAAGCGACATGAGCTTTACAAGCGTCGCATTGCGACATCGGGAGCTGCCGTCAAACAGGTTCTCGCGAGTCTTTCCTCCGTATAGGCCGCCGGGGTTCGTCACTTCGATACGGTCATCAAAGACGTCAACAGCGATCGACTGCCCACAGAACTGGTCTCCGTATTCTCGGTGGATTACGGCGTTGGCAATTGCCTCGCGCAGGACCTCCTCGGGAATCTCCAGCGAGTCGACACGCGAGACGCCTTTGATCATCGAGGTTCGTCGCAAATTCTTGGCGACCGCCGCGACGGCATCCGAGATCATTTCGCCCAACGTTCCCTCGCAAATCGTACGGTCCATGAACCTCAACGACCCCGCCGCGCCCTTCTGCGTTCCGGCATAGACCGCCACATCGATAAAGAGCTTGGGGTAGAACTGCTGAGGATAGGCACCCGCGGCCAGGAGCCCGGCCTTAGTAACATTGCCCTGGGAGTCGAGGAAATTCAGGCGCTCCAGCTTCGTTTTCTTGTCCGGCGCGCCGCGCATTGCACGGGGTGTCAGCGAGAAAGCACGCTCTATCGTGCGGTCGACCAGGGCCTCGTCAAGATCGCCTGCGACCGCGCCGGGTACTGCATCGCGATCACTGGGGCTCGTCCGTTCATACGATGACAAGGACAGGACCTCAGTCGACGAAAGCGGGACATCTTTGTCATCGATGCGTTTGTAGCTGCCGCCCTGGGCGCCGCGTTCTATTACATAGCAGGGCTTGCTCGACGGGTCGAGCTCCTCAATCGTGATGACCAGAACCACGGTGCCCTGGAGCTCCACGCGTTCAATGGTGTATTTGGGCGGATTGGCCAGTTTTCCGCGCCCGCCGGCATCACCCATGCCCGCTACGAATTGGTTGAGCACCTTCTCGGTCTCAAAGTTCTCAACCGGGACAAAGCCCGCGCGCTCGCTCACGCCGAGCACGATAATTCCGCCAGCGGTATTCGCGAATGCGCTAACCGTTTCCCATACGTCGCGGGAAAGCGTCGTGGCGCTCTCCTTGACCTCGACGTTAAGATCGTCCGAGCCCATGCGCCTTAAAGACTCGAGCAGACCGGTCAGCTCGTTTTCGTTCATCTGCATGTCCTTTCGCTCGGCCCGGCGGAGAATACCGCGAATAGATTTCCTTCGTCTCTCAGTTATCTCTCGTAATTATCTCTCATCTTTCTGCTATCTCTCATATTAGAGATAAGTGAGAGATGAAAGATAAGATATCTGCCATTTGTTTCATTTAAACATGTTTTTGCTGGTAGAACAATCAGTATTGAGACAATACCATGATTGCTTGTCTCTTTGCTGCTCAGTTATCTCTCATATTTATCTCTCGTCTTTCTGTTATCTCTCGTATTAGTGACGAATGAGAGATGAGAGATACGTGGGTGATGGGCGAGCGTGGATTTTTGGACGGTCGGAAAATCCCTCAACAAAAAACGGGGCCGGCCTTACGCCGAGCCCCGTTTTCAAACGGTTAGTTAGTTATCCAACACGCGAGCATAGCAGTCAACATCACGCCGCCGCGAACACTCCCAAGCCCGTTCCGATGATGCAGATCGCGAAGATGCCAATAATAATCCAAATGGTCTTGACACCCTTTTTGTACAGGGCAACGCAAGCGAACGTTGCCAGCAAAGGCAGCAGACCGGGGAAGATCGAATCGAACAGATCCTGCAGGACAATCTCCGAACCACCCACATCAAAGGTCAAAGCCGTGGACAGCGAGACCTGCGCCGCAATCATCCCGCCGATAACGGTCATTCCGAGAACGCCGGCAGCATGCGTCATGCGAGACATAAGGTTGTTCTCTTCGGACTGCTGCAGGAACTTGGTTCCCAGGTCATATCCCAGATGGGCGGCGACGATACGCGTTGCAAGGTTAATCACGGAGTAGAGAAGGAAGACGGAGACGGGAAGGGCGAGCGCGACGGCAGTTGCCGTGCCCGTACCCGTAATGACGGCAAACGCGCAGCCAAGCACGCCGAAGGCATAAGCCTCGGGAGGAACCGCCGCGCCGACCATGATGGCGCCCATGAACATGGACTCCAAAGCAGCGCCGACGATAACTCCCTGCTGGACATCGCCAAGGATCAAGCCGACAAACAGGCTCGTAAACAGCGGACGACCAAGCATCGTAATGCCAAATGCTTGCTCGTCCATAGACGCCATCATGCGACCAGCGCAACTAGGAGGTACTGGGCAACTATTCTGATTAACCCCAGAAATAAGCCTGCAGGCGAGACGTTCAGAACAGCTCGCCTGCAGGCAACAGCAGCAATTTGAAAGGATTAGTAGTTCATCTGGTGATAGTAGCGACGCGTGGTGAGCGGGTGGTTGCGGACGTGCTCGAGATGGCAGCTCAGGCGCT
>UQTD01000026.1 GCA_900543845.1 uncultured Collinsella sp. | reverse complement strand
GAGGCCGCCAACGCCGCCGTGATCGAGGCCGCCCTCAACGGCCTGGGCAAACCCGGCATGGGATGCACGGCCACCTGCGCCTACATCGAAAACGACACGCTCGCCATCGCCCATGTGGGCGACTCGCGCGCCTACCTGCTCCACGAGGGCACGCTCATCCGCGTGACCCGCGACCACTCCTACGTGGAGGAGCTCGTGGATGCCGGCGAGATTACGGCCGACGAGGCCCGCGTCCACCCCAACCGCTCGGTCATCACCCGCGCGCTGGGCTCGGATCCCGCCATGTATGCCGACCACTTTACCCTGCACATCGAGGAAGGCGACCGCCTGATTCTGTGCTCCGACGGTCTTTCGAGCATGATTCCCGATAGCGATATCGAGAACATCGCTACGCAGTCCTCGAGCGCACAGATCTGTGTCGACAACTTGGTGGACGCGGCGCTCGCCGCCGGCGGCCACGACAATGTGACCGTGGTGGTCGTCGACCTGGTCGACGACGGCGTCATGCGCGAGGCAAAACGCGTCCGACGCCGCAATGTCACCATCGCCTCCATCTTGGCCCTTGTCTTTGTGCTGGTAGCAGGCATCTGGGCATACACGGGCGTCACCGGCTCCTATTACTTGGGAACCTACCACGGCAATGTCGCCGTCTGGCGCGGCCTACCCGGCAAGACGCTCGGGGTCGAGCTCCACTGGCTCGAGAGCGAAACCAGCATCAAGCTGTCCGACCTGCCCGAAGACACGCAAAACCGCCTGAAGGCAGGCATTCCGCAAACGAGTGTCGACGATGCGCAGGACACCATTTCCAAGTACCGCCATCAGATTGACGAGGAGCAGACCCGTCAGGTGATTGACGCGCAAACGATTCGCGACAACACCGATCAGGAATCCACCTCCGAGTCAGATTCCGAGAAAACCGCCGAACAGTCAGCCGAGGCCGAAGCCTCCGATAAGAATTAGAAAGGGAGTGCCGCTTATGAGTCGCCGCAACACCGAACTGCTCTTGCTCATCGCCTCGGCGTTCCCCGTCATCCTGCTCTATGCGATGTACGTGCTCACCGCGGGTGCCACGATTTCCTTTGAGACGCTCGCCGTGCCGATCGGCCTGTTCGCCGCCTTCGCCGCGGCGCATATCGCCGTGCGCATCCTGGCGCCCGGCGCCGACCCCGCCATCCTGCCCATCGTCTTTGTGCTCTCGGGCATCGGCATCACATTCGTGACGCGCCTGGCCCCCGACCTCGCCATCTCGCAGCTCATCATCTTGTTTGTCTCGGTGGCGCTCATGGTGGGAACGCTCGCGCTGGTCAAGAACCTCGACGTGGTCATGCGCTACAAGTACACCTTTGGCATTATCGGCATCATCCTGCTGATGCTGCCGATCTTTATCGGCACCACGATCTCGGGCTCCAAGCTGTGGATTCGCATCGCGGGCTTCACCATCCAGCCCGGCGAGTTCGCCAAGGTCTTCATCGTCTTGTTCCTGGCAGGCTATCTGGCCGAGAACCGCGAGCTGCTCTCCATCTCCAACCGCAAGATCCTGGGCCTCAAGATTCCGCGCTTCCGCCTGCTGCTGCCGCTGTTTGCCGTGTGGGGAGTGTGCCTGCTCATCGTTGTCTTCGAACGCGACCTGGGCTCGGCCGTCCTGTTCTACACCATCTTTTTGCTGATGCTCTATGTTGCCACGGGACGCTTTTCGTACGTCATCATCGGCCTTGCGCTGCTGGCCGTTGGAGCCGTGGGCGCCTACAAGTTCCTGTCGCACGTGCAGGTGCGCTTTCAGGTCTGGGTCGATCCGTTTAAGGACGCCCAGGGCCAGGGCTACCAGATCGTACAGTCACTTTACTCGCTGGCTGACGGTGGCCTGGTTGGCGTCGGCATCGGCAACGGCATGGCAAACAACATCCCCGTCGTCGAGTCCGACTTTATCTTCTCGGCCATCGGCGAGGAAATGGGCCTTTTGGGCGGCGGCGCCGTTCTCATCCTGTTTATGCTTTTTGCCGTGCGTGGCCTCACCACGGCCGCCCGCGCCAAGTCCGACCTTGCCGCCTTTAGCGCGACCGGCCTTACGGCGGCCATCAGCTTCCAGGCATTCTTAATCGTTGGCGGCGTAACCCGCCTGATCCCGCTGACTGGCGTCACCCTGCCCTTTATGAGCCAGGGCGGCTCCTCGCTGCTGGCGAGCTTTATCATCGTCGCGCTACTGCTGCGCGCCGGCGACGAGGCAACCGGACGCGAAGCCGAACTCACCGGCACCGGCACCATGGCCGCCATCACCGATGACCAGGTCGCATCCGCCGCCGCCCCGACCGGCACACGTTTTGCCAGCGCATCTTCCTACGGCCACGGCAACCACTCCGCGGGTTCTCGCATGCGTCGTCGCCTGCTCGACACGCCAGAGTCCGGCGTGCTCGGCCGCGTGGCGCTTGCCAACCGTCTGACTCGTGCCGTGTTTGCTTTCACGGCGCTGTTCGCCATCCTTATCGGCAACCTCACCTATGTCCAGGTCATCAAGGCGAAGGACTACCAGGACATGCCGACCAACAACCACACCATCGCCCGCTCCAAGTACATCCAGCGTGGCTCCATCATCACGTCCGACGGCGTGACGCTAGCCGAGTCGCTGCAACAGGAGGACGGCACCTACGCCCGTTCCTACCCCAACGGCAACATGGCCGCGCACGTGGTGGGCTACGTGAGCCAGCAATACGGCACCGCCGGCATCGAGAGCGTCATGAACGATACGCTCACCGGCTCCAAGGATTACTCCAGCTGGAACAACGCCATCGCGTCGCTCGCGGGGCAGACCCAGCCGGGCAATACCGCCAAGCTCACTATCGACTCGCGCATCCAGACGGCTGCCGAGCAGGCGCTCAAGGGCTTTAAGGGAGCTGTGGTGGTCATGGATCCGCGCACCGGTGCGGTCCTTGCGTGCGCGAGCTCGCCCACCTACGACAACACCAACATCGACGCGCTGCTCCAGTCGGGCGGCGGCGAGGACGGCTCCATGTACGACCGTGCCATGGACGCGCTCTACACCCCGGGCTCGACCTTTAAGGTCGTCACGCTCTCCGCGGCGCTCGAGACCGGCACCGCCAGCCTTACCAGCACGTACCAGGCGCCCGGCTCCATGGATATTGGCAACGCGCCGGTCACCAACTATGCCAACGAGAGCTACGGCACCATCAGCCTGCAGCAGGCCTTCGCCGTGTCGTCCAACGTCGTCTTTGGCCAGGTGGCAAACGAGGTCGGTGCCAGCTCGCTCGTCCAGTTTGCCAACGCCTTTGGCTACGGTCAAAAGCTCGGTCAGGATCTGACCACCGCGGCTTCCATCATGGCAGACCCGTCGCTTATGACCGAGTGGGAGACCGCTTGGGCAGGCGCCGGCCAGCCCGTCGGCATGGACCACACGCCTGGCCCGCAGACCACCGTTATGCAGAATTGCGTGATCGCTGCCGCTATCGCCAACAGCGGCGTGGTCATGGACCCGTTCTTTGTGTCCCAGATACTCGCCCCGGACGGAACCGTGGTTAAGACTACGCAGTCCCGCTCGCTGGGCCAGGCTGTCAGCTCTGCCACGGCCGACCAGGTCAAGCAGGCCATGCTCGCCGTCGTCCAGTCCGGTACCGGCACCGATGCCCAGATTCCGGGCGTCAAGGTTGCCGGCAAGACCGGTTCGGCCGAGACCGGCGGCACCAACGTCAACTCTATGTTTGTTGGCTTTGCACCTTACGATTCACCCACGGTTGCCATCTCGGTGGCCCTGGAGGATTACGACAAACACGACGTCAAGGCGGCCAAGATTGCCGGCATCGTCCTGACCGCGGCGCTTGCCGCACAGGGAGCGTGATGCCCGTGATCAAAGCGGATACTTGGGGCGCGCCGCGGCCGATGAGTTAGCGACAACGCGCCACACGGCCCCAGCGGCCACACATTTGGTACTACACACATCGTTGAGCGAATAGTTATGTTAGGAGCAGGAATGGAACAGAGGGTCCTCGGGGGAAGATACCTCCTCAAGGATAAGGTGGGAACGGGCGGTATGGCGACCGTCTTCCGTGCACAGGATCAGGTCCTCGACCGCACGGTTGCCGTCAAGATCATGCTGCCGCAGTATGCCGGCGACGCCACCTTCGCCGCCCGCTTTAAGCAGGAGGCCCAGGCAGCGGCCGGCCTGTCCTCCCCCTATATCGTGGGCGTCTACGACTGGGGCAAGGACGGCGACACCTATTACATCGTCATGGAGTACCTGCGCGGTACCGACCTTAAGAGCGGCATCAAGAGCCACGGCGCTCTCGATCCCAAGAAGGTCGCGCAGATCGGCTCGCAGATTAGCTCCGCGCTTTCGGTCGCACACAAGCACGAGATCATCCACCGCGACATTAAGCCGCAAAATATCATGGTGCTGCCCGACGGCAACATCAAGGTAATGGATTTTGGCATCGCACGCGCCAAGAACAGCCACCTCACGCAGGATAACAACGTGCTGGGCACCGCCCACTATGTAAGCCCCGAGCAGACCCGCGGCCAGGACCTCGGCCCCACCTCGGATATCTACTCGCTGGGTGTCGTCATGTACGAGTGCGCCACCGGCCGCGTACCCTTTGACGGCGACGACGCCATCTCGGTCGCGCTCAAGCAGGTCAACGAGCTCCCCATCCCGCCGAGCCAGATCAACTCCGGCGTCGATGCCGACCTGGAGCGCATCATCCTCAAGTGCATGGAGAAGGACCCGGCAAACCGCTTCCAGACGGCCGACGAGCTGCGCCAGGTGCTCAACAGCTACCTGTCTGGCCGTGCCGTCAACGTCTCGGAGCCCACGCGCATCATCGGTGCCGCCGGCGACCTGGGTGCTACCAAGACCCGCGAGCTTTCCGACTCAACGCGCGCTATGGTTCGCCCCGTCTCGGGCGTGAGCGGTCAGAACACCGCCCGTAGCGCTGTCTCGGGCTCCACGGGCTCCTACGAGGTCGAGAAGCCTAAGTCCAACAAGAACAAGATCATCGCCGCCGTGATTGCCGCCGTCGCCGTGATTGGCGTTGTGGTGGCCTTTGCCACAGGCATGTTCAGTGGCGAACAGGTCACGGTGCCCGACGTGCTGGGCAAGGACCAGGAAACCGCCATCGAGCTGATCAAGGAAGCCGGCCTTGAGGTTGGCACCGTCGACCAGAGCTACAACGACGATGTCGACGAGGGAAAAGTCGCCGAGCAGACCCCCAACGGCAACACCAAGAAGGCCAAGGGCTCGAGGGTGAACCTGGTAATCTCCAAGGGTCCTAAGCCCTCCGAGAAAGTCGAGGTTCCGCAGCTCCTCGGCCTGACCAAGGACCAGGCCGAGGCCGCTCTGGCAAGCGTGGGCCTGAAGGGCAGCGCTTCGGAGGAAGCCAATGAGGCCGAAGAGGGCCAGGTCTTTGAGCAGGGCACCGCTGCCGGCAAGGAGGTCGAGAAGGGCACGACCATCTCATACAAGGTCTCTGGCGGCCCGGACACCACCTCGGTGCCCGATCTGACCGACATGACCGAGGCCCAGGCGCGTAACGCTCTCGACATGGCTGGCTTTGGCGTCGACGTGAGCTACCAGGAAAACGACTCGGTTACCGAGGGCACCGTAATTAGCTGGAACCCCAGCGGCAAGCAGAAGCCCGGTGCCACGATCACCGTCGTCATCGCCAAGAAGTCCGGCAAGGCCAGCGTCCCGGGCAACCTGTACGGCAAGAGCATCTCCGCCGCCGTCACCGCGCTCAACAACGCCGGGTTCTACAACATCGCATTCTGCGATCAGAACGGCAACCCCGTGAGCGGCAACGAGAATGCCACCGTTACGGGCGTCTCCCCCACCGGCAAGCAGTCCACCGACAGCACGATCACGCTGACGGTTTCCATCTCCGGTTCCGGCGACGACTCCGAGTCTAGCAACTAACGTCGATCGCTTGTTGCTCCGAGCGGCTTAGACCGCAAACACATTCGCTCAGAAGCGCCCGTTTGCTCCCCCAGCAAGCGGGCGCTTTAATGTTCCTATGGCAGGCATTCGGTAGGCTTCGATAGCAGGATGACAACGCGGACACAATTTGATTTTTGAAATATGGACGAATTCCTCGTCAGGAGGGTAAAATGGTGCCGACGGCAGCCCAAGTTGTAGAGAGCTGGGCAGAGCCGTTGCTTAATGAAGTTGGGTCATCGTCTTAGCGACGGTGGCCTTTCTTTTTGGGCTTCGAACCCTGCTTGAGTGCCTTGGAAAGGCCGACAAGGGCCGTGAGGAGCGAGACCATAGCGGTCAGGAACTTCACGAGCTCGGTGAAATCGGTCATGGGCATCACCTCCCATCGAATGGAGGGCTCTGCCCGGCACGAGGACTGCCGACAGCGAGGATGATTTTATCAGAGTGGGTGGCCCTCTCCGATCAATTCACGCTCCTCACCCTCGCGAAGAGTGCGGGCATGGCAGAATCGGCACTAAACGGCAGTGCGTTAGGGCACCGACGACGAGCTTTCAAAAACTAGCAAGGCGTATCGCCGTTGCGGTACCGGGATCGGCAAATCTCTGGTGTCCCCCGGGCGGATTCGAAAACTCCCCCGCGGGGAAATTGGTGACGCGGGTGCCGACGGCCCGAATCCGGTCCTTAGACCAGAAGAGCCCGGCACCATGGCGGTACCGGGCTCGATCAATCTCTGGTGCCCCCGGGCGGATTCGAACCGTCGACACCCGCTTTAGGAGAGCGGTGCTCTATCCCCTGAGCTACGGAGGCATGTTGTACTAGTGTAGCAGATTTACGCCACTACCATGTAGCGCATAGCCGCTCTTCGAGATAGTCATTGGGGACGTTCTTTAATGACTAGTCGTTTAAGAACGTCGCAGGCGACTAGTTGCCTTTGTGGAAGAGGCCTTTGATAACGGAGGGGATGCTCTTCGCGCCCTTGGCGGTCACATCGATAAAGTCGGGCGAACGCACGAGCTTATCCTCATCGACGTACTTACGGACCGCACGAAGTGTCTCTTTGTCATCGCGCGTCGAAAACGTAAAGTGACCGTTGTCCTTGGTGAAGATGGCAAAACGCGTGATCTTCTTGGTGCCGCGCAAAACCTCGGCGGCAATATAGTCGACCTCGTCCCACGGGATTTGAATATAATCCTCGGGATTGCGCTCGTTATAGTACTCAAACGCCTTATTGCCCACCATCACGTTACCGTGGCTGGTAAGCCCCATCAGGCAGGTTGCCGGCGTTGCCAGATCGACCGTGCTGTTCTGAGATTGCGCCATACGCGCCTCGCCCTCCAATAAAAACAATCGGACCGCATCCAGTGTACCCACCGGGTGCGGTCCGTTTCAATGGCTCAAAAGCCCTTGCCTAGCAACTCTCGGTCTTAAGCCGAAGCGTGCTTACATGAAGCCGCAGACGCGACCGATGATGCCGACGGCGAAGAGAGCCAGGATGATGACGATCGGGCTGACCTTCTTCTTAAGGAGCTTGCAGACCAGCAGGGTCAGGCACACAGCGGCAAGGCCGGGGATGAGCTGATCGAGGTTAGCCTGAAGCGTGGTGACCTTAACCTGATCAAGGGCGGTAGCACCGATGGAGTTGTACATCGTCAGCGCTTCCTTGACGCCCTCGGAGCCGGAGGGCAGGCTAGCCCAGTCGATAAAGGCGCCAGCAGACTGCGTGACCTTGGAGACGACCGGGGTGAAGGAGATGGACACCCAGCGCTCGACCAGGGCGCCGATGATGAACATACCCAGGATGGAAGCACCCTCGGTGACCTTGCCCATCAGACCGCCGGAGAGGTCCTTGGCGATGGAGGAGCCGACCTTGTAGCCAAACTCCTGCGTGTACCACAGGAAAGCGTAACGGATGATGTTCCACGCGAAGAAGAACAGCAGCGGACCGGCGATGCTGCCGGACAGGGCCAGGGAAGCACCCAGAGCACCCAGGATCGGGCGAAGGGTGAACCAGAAGGCGGGGTCGCCGACGCCGGCGAGCGGGCCCATCATACCGACCTTGACGCCCTGAATGGCGACGTCGTCGATCGGAGCACCGTTGGCGCGCTCCTCCTCAAGAGCGAGGGTAACGCCAATGACGGGGGCGGAAACATAAGGATGGGTGTTATAGAACTCCAGGTGGCGCTTAAGAGCGGCAATCTGGTCATCCTTGCTGGTGTAGAGCTTCTTGATCGCAGGGATCATTGCGAAGCACCAGCCGCCGTTCTGCATACGCTCGTAGTTCCACGAGCCCTGAAGGAACTGATGACGGAAGCAAACCTTCTTGCGGTCAGCCTTGGTGAGCTGAATCTTGTTCTCTGCCATATGTATCACTCCCCTCCTACTCGTAATCGTTCAGAATGTCGCCGAGCGGGTCACCGGAGCCACCGCCCATGCCGCCACCCTGCTTGGCCAGATCCTTAAGGCCAAGGTAGATGAGGGCAAGGGAGATGCCGATGAGGCCAAGGGCGATCAGCGTGAGCTGAGGGATGGCAGCAAGGACAAAGCCGAGGATGAAGAACGGCCAGGTCTCCTTGGTGGCCATCATGTTGATGACCATGGCGTAACCGACGGAAGCGACCATGCCGCCGCCGACAGCCATGCCACCGGACAGCCAGTCGGGCATAGCGTTAAGCGCGTTGGTAACAGCCTCGGCCGGGATGATGCACAGAAGTACTGCCGGGATGGCGATACGAAGGCCCTGCATAAGGATGGCAATGTACTGCCAGCGCTCGATGCCGGCGAAGTCGCCCTTCTCGGCGCAACCGTCCATGGCGTGAGCGATAGCGGTAGCCAGGGTACGGCAGATCATGGTCAGGAACAGACCAGCGACCGACAGCGGGACGGCGACGGCGATAGCGGCGGTAACGGCCTTGCCCGAATCGGTGGCGCCGCCGTTGAGGGCGAGCACCATGATGATCGAAGAAGCGACCGAGGCCAGAGCGGCGTCAGGCGCGACGGCGGCGCCGACGTTAGCCCAGCCAAGGGCCATCATCTGGAGCGAACCGCCCAGGAGGATGCCCTCCTGAAGGTGACCGGTTACGAGACCGATAAGCGTGCATGCCACGAGCGGCTGATGGAACTGGAACTCATCCAGAATGCCTTCCATACCGGCAAGCAACGCGACAATCGCAACAAGCAGAATAGTGATTGCAGACATGTATCGGACCCTCCTTTACTATGCTTGAGCGGCCAGTTCGGCCTTAGCTTTCTTCAACATGGCGTCGAGATCCTCGGAGGAATCCGAAGGAACCTTGCGGACCTCGAACTTGACGCCCTTGGCCTTGAGGGCCTCGAGAGTCTTAACGTCATCATCGCCCATAGCGACGGCGTTGGTGACGACGACCTTGCCCTTGGAGTGAGCCATGGAGCCGATGTTGACTTCCTTGATGTCGACACCAGCCTCGATGGCCTTGAGCAGATCCTGCGGGTTCTCAAAGAGCAGCATGGCCTTGGTGTCACCAAAGCGCGTGTCCTTGACGACCTCGGCCATCTTCTTGATGGGCACGACGTTGGCATGGACTCCCGGAGGGGCAGCCTGCTCGATCATGGTCTTGCGGAGCTCGTCGTGAGCAACGCCGTCGGAAACCACGATGATGCGGTTGGGGTTGATCTGCTTGGTCCACGTGGTGGCCACCTGACCATGCAGCAGACGGGTGTCGATACGGACGTGGGCAATCTTGATGTGTCCGTCGCCGATGACCGTTCCCGGAGGGATGGCGCCTGCAGGAGCAGCGGCGGCCGCAGCCGGCTTCTTCTCCTCGGGCTCCAGAGACTCGGGCTTGACGCGTACGCCAGCCTTAGCCTCAGTCACGAGATGTTTTGCGATCGCATGTGCAGTGTTCTTTGCGTCAAAGCGCTGCGAATATGCCTCGATGAGCATAGGCAGGTTGACACCGGTGACGATAGCCCAGGAATCGTGGCCCTCGATGAGTCCGCTGATCTGGTTGAACGGCGTGCCGCCCCACAGATCAACGAGGAAGAGCACCTGCTCCTGGTCCTCGAAGGAAGCGATTGCTTCCTCGACCTTGGCACGGAAGTCGTCGGGGCCCATGCTCGGCTCGAGCGAGACCACGGCTACAGACGGCTGATCGCCAAAGACCATCGAGCCCGTCTGCTTGATTCCAGCAGCCAAGTCCCCGTGGCTAGCAAGAACAATACTTACCATCACATAACCTCCTTTTTGTCTACGTATTTCCTACACGACATTAAGGAAGTATACCTGTTTGGTTTGTGGAATTATAGCTAAATTCGCAAAAGGTTGGTTTATTTGTTTAAACGTCTAGGTTTGTTACAAGTTGATTACTTTACTGCTTTTTAACTCATTACACGCCAAGGCGTCGCACATCAAGCCATGCATTTTACAGATACAAACAGGCTGTTCATTAATATCGATTTTGGCAAGCGCAAATGCGCTTGTACTGCCGCTATTTTGTTTAAACAGACATGACTTGACTATTATCGTGACTTATGTTCTACGAAACAACTCAAAATAGTTGCGGTGGAATAGTTCTTGTTTAAGAGCCAGAAGGCTGGATTTAGGAACTATTTCACCGCAACTTATAGGGGATCCTAGACGATGTGGAGGGGGTTGGCGGCGTCGACGGCATCGGGGACGTCAGAAGGGCCGTCGGGGGCAGCGTCTGCCGGGTCCTCGTCGGGGGTCTCAATCTGCTTGATCACGACCTCCTTGCCCTGCAGCAGGTATGTTTCGCCGCTGCCGCAATGGGGGCAGGTCTTGCCGTGCTCGACTGTCGCGTAGTCGCGGCCGCACGCCTCGCAATGCGTCACGGCCTCGACAGGCTCCACGATAAGCTCCGCGCCCTCGGTGATAGGCTTTTTATCCGCCGCCCAGCGCCAAGCGTCGAGCAGCAAGTCGGGCACGACGCCCGAGACCTCGCCCAGCAGCAACGTCACGCTCGAAACGCGACGCACGCCATTGGCGCGCGCCACGTTCTCAACATCGCGAATGATGTGATACACAATCCCTAATTCATGCAAGTCGAAACCCTTTCTGCAGAGGTTGATTCGATGCACACTCAAAGCAAGGGGACGGCGAAATCTAGTCTGCGCCGTCCCCTTACCCGCCATGGTTACCTATTTACGACCGAACTTAATCTTGATGGCGCGCTTGAGCGCGTACTTGCCGAGGCTCGGAAGCTTTTGCTCGTATTTGACCATCGTGGAGCACTCGGGGCGGTCGCGATCCAGATGGATGGCGTCGAACGCGCACTTGGTGGTGCATAGGCCGCAGCCGATGCACTTGTTGGGGTCGACGATCGAGGCACCGCAACCCAGGCAACGGGCGGTCTCGGCGCGCACCTGCTCTTCGGTAAAGGTCTCGACGTACTCACTAAACGGCGCGGCCTTCTCGCGCTCGCGGTCCACGTGGGCAACCTCGCGGCTCGCGTTGTCGTAGCCCTCGAGCACAACGTCGTCGCGGTCGAGCGCGGTGTAGCGGCGCTGGTTGCGGCCGATGGTGAGCGTGGAGCCCGGCTGCACAAGGCGATGGATGGACACGGCGGCCTCGTGGCCGGCGGCGATGGCGTCGATGGCAAAGCTCGGACCGGTATAGACGTCGCCGCCCACAAAGATGTCGGGCTCGGCGGTCTGGTAGGTCTGGGGGTCGGCAAGGGCACCCTGGCCGCGGCCAAGCTCCACCTTGGAGCCAGCCAGCAGGTCGCCCCACACAATGGACTGGCCAATCGACATGACGACGCGGTCGGCATCGACACGGCGCAGATCGCTCTCGTCGTACTCGGGCGCAAAACGGCCCTCGTCGTCAAAGACACGCGTGCAGCGTTTGAAGGTGATACCGCACACATGACCGGCCTCGTCCAGGTGAACCTCCTTGGGGCCCCAGCCGCAGCTGATGTGCGCGCCGTCCTCGATGGCCTCGCGACGCTCTTCCTCGCTGGCGGGCATCTGCGCCTCGCTCTCCAGGCAGAACATCTCAACGTGCTCGGAGCCCAGGCGGCAGGCGTTGCGCGCGACGTCGATAGCCACGTTGCCGCCGCCCACCACGATGGTGCGGCCGGGCAGCGCGTCGATCTTGCCGCTGTTGACCTCGCGCAAGAAGTCGACGGCCACGGTCACGTCCTCGGCATCCTCGCCCGGAATGCCGGCAAGGCGGCCGCCCTGGCAGCCAATGGCCACGTAGAAGGCCTTAAAGCCCTGCTCGCGCAGCTCGTCGAGCGTCACATCGCGACCGACCTCCACGCCATAGCGGAACTCGGCACCCATCAGGCGAATGACCTCGACCTCGGCCTCGATAACATCCTTCTCCAGCTTAAAGCTGGGAATGCCATAAGTGAGCATGCCGCCCGGGCGCTCATTCTTCTCGAATACGACGGGCTTGTAGCCCTTCTCGGCCAGATAGAAAGCGCAGGACAGACCGGCCGGGCCGGCACCGATAATGGCGATCTTCTGGTCGAAGCCGCCGGCACGCGTCGGGGTCACCACGGGTGGGACATAGCGGGTCGCGGCATCCAGATCGCGCTGGGCGATGAACTTCTTGACCTCGTCGATAGCCACGGCGGCATCCACGCGGCCGCGGGTGCAGGCATCCTCACAGCGGCGGTTGCACACACGGCCGCAGATAGCGGGCAGCGGGTTCTCGCGCTTAATGAGTGCCAGCGCCTCGTCATAGCGGCCCTGCGCCGCGAGCTTTAAGTAGCCCTGAACGGCAACGTGCGCGGGACAGGCCGTCTTGCAGGGAGCGGTGCCGGACTCATGCGTCTCGATGCGGTTGTCGTTGCGGTAGTTGGGCGACCACTTGGTGTGGTCCCACTTGGTGGCATCGGGCAGCTCCTGGCGCGGATACTCGGGCACCTGTCCGCCGGCCTTTTTGCTGCAGAGCTTCTGGCCCAGCTTGGCAGCGCCGGCCGGACACACCTCAACGCAGCGACCGCAGGCCACGCACTTGTCCTTCTCGACCTTGGCGACATAGGCCGAGCGCGACAGGTTGGGCGTGTTGAACAGCTGCGAGGTGCGCAGGGCGTAGCACACGTTGACGTTGCAGTTGCAGATGGCGAAGATCTTGTTCTCGCCGTCAATGTTGGTGATCTGGTGCACAAAGCCGTTGTCCTCGGCCTGGCGCAAAATGTCGTAGACCTCGTCGCGGGTCACGTAATGACCACGATCGGTCTCGACCACGTAGTCAGCCATATCGCCCACGGCGATGCACCAATCGGCCGGGTCGTCGGCGCAGCCCTCGCCCATCACGCGACGGCTCGCGCGGCAGCTGCAGGTGCTGGCGGCATACTTGCCATCGTATTTGTCGAGCCAATGCTCGATATGCTCAATCGGCACCGAGGTGCTCGAAGCATCGATGGCCTTCTCGACCGGAATGACGTGCATGCCGATACCGGCACCTCCGGGCGGCACCATCGGCGTAGCCTTGGACAGCGGGCCTTTGGATGCTTGCTCAAAGAACTTGGCATAGACCGGATGCTCCTCGAGCTGGCTCACGCGCATGTTGAGGAACTCGGCAGAACCCGGCACCAGCATGGGCAGCACCCACTGCTTGGCGCGCTCGGGGTTTTCCCAGTTGTACTCGAGCAGACCCGTGTAGCTCATGTCGTCGAGCATCTTCTCGATATCTGCCTCGGGCATGCCGGTGAGCTTGACCATCTCGGGCAGCGTATAGGGACGGCGCATCTTCATCTTGCAGAGCACTTCGGCCTGCTCGTCGGTTGCGGCCTCGGCAAACGACCAGTACTCGTAGCCCAGCAGCTCGTCGCGATGCAGCAGACGGTTGGTGCAGTGCTCGCACAGCTTGACGATTGCCTCGCGCGGATGCTCCGGCAGCGGCGGCACGAACTCCGAACCGATATCGGGCTCGGTGTAGCTAATTCCCGGTCCGTTGAGAATCATGGTTGTCCCTTCTCTTGCCGCAGCCCGGCGAGGCCGCAGCGCCCCTCTTTTTTTGCAGGCCGGGCATGCCCCCATGCCGTTCACCCGCCATTGTTGACATTGTGTCAAAAATAGTATTGACGAACCGTCAACAATATTCAAGACTGTTAGGCGAACGGTCAGGCAAAAGAGGGTGAAAGGCGGCAAAACATGGGCAACAACGCAGCAGATACCTCTGTGGTCGATGCCATCCCCGCATCCGATAGCGCGGCAAAGCGCTTGACGGGCGACGAACGCCGTCGCGAGATCCTCGATGCCGTGCGCACCGTAAGCTCCGAGTTGGGCGTGTCCCACCTATCGGTATCGGCCGTGACCAAACGAGCCGGCTGCACGCGTTCATTGTTCTACCACTACTTTGCCGACATGGACGCCGCCGTCACCGCTGTTATGGACGAGGCGATCGACGGTTTTATCTCCGAGCTCGAGCAGTGGAACGCCGGCCGCACCGTTGGTGATATCGAGGGCGCGCTCGACACCGTCGCCCCGCTCTTTAAGCGTCTGGTCGCCAGCGGCCACGAGCTGCCGAGTACGCTCACCTCAAGCAGCGGCGCGCTCTACGGCGGCTTTTTGCACAACGTGGTCCAGCGCGTGGCGCAGTATATCTGCGACACCACCGTGGTGGATTTTGTCGCCCATCATGAGCTACGCATCGACCATGTCTACGAGACGTTCTACACCCTCATCATGGGCCTTTTGATGTATATCCGCACGCACCCCGATGTGCCCGACGAGACGGTCAAGGAAATCATCGCTTCGACACTCCACATCGAGGGCTATACCGCCAAGTATCCGGAGCGCAAGCCCCAGAACTGACGACATTTGGCCAAACTGCCCGCGATCAGAAGAGGGGCCGCGGGCGTGTGAAAGGAGAGCAGCATGCTGTTCGATGTTTGGGGTAGCGATACCCTTATCCACTGGGCCGGCTGGGCCATGGTCTTTATTGGCCTGATCGTGCTCAACGAGGTCGGCCGCCGCACCAAGCTGGGCGCGGCAATCATCTTTGGCGTGGCTCCGCTGGCCATGACCATCTACTGCGTCGCCATCGCCGTCGGTGTTTCGCAGGGTGCCGAGTGGGCGCTCACCAACCCCACCCATGTGTACCAGAACAGCTGGTTCCACTACGCCAAGGTATACGCGGCGCTGGCCGGTTGCTGGGGCTTCATTGCCATTAAGTACCAGTGGGGCAAGATCGGCAAGGCGCATTGGTTCCGCGCATGGCCGTTTGTGATCGTCGCCATCAACATCATGATCGCCGTCGTGTCCGACTTTGAGAGCGCCTATCACTTCTTTGTCCTGGGCGAGTCCACCTGGGTCACCTCCGAAGGTGCCACGCAGCTGGCCGGCTGGAACAACGTGTTCAACGGCATCGCCGGTATCATCAACATCTTCTGCATGACCGGTTGGTGGAGCGTCTACGCCTCCGAGGATCAGACCGACATGCTGTGGCCCGATATGACCTGGGTCTACATTATCGCCTACGATATCTGGAACTTCTGCTACACCTACAACTGTCTGCCCACCCACTCCTGGTTCTGCGGCTTTGCGCTGCTGCTGGCGCCCACCGTCGCCGCCTTTATCTGGAACAAGGGCGGCTGGATCCAGAACCGCGCCTTTACGCTGGCTATTTGGTGCATGTTTGCCCAGGTGTTCCCGTTCTTCCAGGAGGAGTCCATCTTTGTGACCCACTCCACGCTCGACCCCGTCGCCGCCACTGCGGTCTCGATCGCCGCACTGGTCGCCAACGTCGCCGCGATCATCTACATCGCCTACCGCGCCAAGAAGCTCGGCCGCAATCCCTACAAGCAGGATGTCTTTGAGGGCACCAGCGATTGGGAGAAGGCTACCGCTCGCCGCGCCAAGGTTGATTACGCTCACGCCGAGTAACATGTTGGTCGCTGTTGGCGCTTGGGCATAGGCCCGCCCGCCAGGATTTTCAATCCAATGTCTCGCAGAGCCCCCGGAAAGCGTTTCACTCGCTTTCCGGGGGCTTTTGTCGTTGCGTCTTATTCATCTATTCAAAAACATGCGCATATATAAAATCGGATTTCAAATCATACGGCGGCTCTATGGGGTCCCGTTTTTGGGTACAGTGTTGTCCCGATATTGAGCTTGGGGGATATATGAAAGATGAGACGATGGGCCAAGAGGATGCGGCCCAAGATGCAGAAGCTTGCGCTGAGGCCTTGGAGAGCTTAGACCGGATTTCACTCGATGAGATTGCGTTTGACGATTCGGGCGTTGATGTGCAGGATGAGCCAGAAACCGAGGCGCAGTCCGATGATCAGGATGCAGGCGACGTTGAGCCTGCCGAGGATGAGGCAGATCACGAAGACACCGAAAGCGAGGCCGGCAACCAGCCCGAATCCGACACGGGCGAGGAAACCGTCTTGCTCGACAGCTTACCGGCCGAGGATTCGCTGACTCGCGAGCTTCCTGGCCTGGGTTCCGCACCAGCCGTGGATGAGACCATCGCCATGAGCGATATTCCCCTGCCGTCCGTTCCCTCGGCACACGAAGCCGAGGTCCGCCATCGCAAGATGTCGCCCAAGCGCCGCAATCTGATGGTCGCCGGCATCGTGGCCGTCGCGCTCGTCGCCGGCGGTGCAGGCTATGCTGCCTGGAACGGATATCAGCAAGAGCAGGCTGCCGCTGTCGCCGCCAATGCCCACACGATGATGTCAGTGCAGATTGGCGTGCATGCCGCGGGCCTCGACTGTTCCACCGGCTCCAAGATTCCCGTACAGGTGAGCGGTCAGGACGCTGATGGCTCCTCCGTGAGCGAAACGCTCTATGTTGACGAGCACGGCCGCGGCATTAAGCTGCTGCCCGGCGATTACACGCTCTCCATCGCTGCCTCCCCTATCGCGGCCGACGGCACCATCTATACCGTCCCGACCACCAAGACGCAGGTCACCGTTAAGAGCGATGGACAGGATTTAAGTGCCCAGGCCACCTTTAAGCTCAAAGTGCCTTCGGCCGACACGGTGACTGACGACCAGATCGATGCCGCCGCCAAGTATGCCGAAGAGGGCGGTGCGAGCTCCGCCGCGGCTGCCAAAGTGCTCCAGCAGGCAGCAACCGCACGGCGCGACGCCGCCGTCAATGCCGTGAGCGCTCAAAAGGCACAGGCATCCCGTGATGCTGGCGCTCGCCACAAGGCAACCGACCTCTACCAGCTCGATATCCCCGTCGAGTGGTACGGCAAGGTCGAGACTTGGCAAAATGGCAGCACGCTATGCATCTATCTTGCAGGCGACAGCGATACGCCGATCGTGACGCTCATCGCGGTGCGCGAGGGCGAGAGCTTTACGCCCGATGAGGGCGATGCGGTTTTGGGTGCGGCCAACCTAGGCAACGGTTATACCGTCTACGCCAGCGGCCCCGTCTATCCGTACGTGGTGCCCCAGACCATCAACGGACGGACGCAAGACCCCGTGTCGACCTACCCCATGGATACGGCGATTGAGCTTGTCGAGCTCACGACCGGCAACCGCTACACCTATAGCCAGATCAAGAACGTGCTGGTCGGCAAAGACGGCAAGGCCGACGCCGCCACCAAGCTCGAATGCGACTACCTCGCCCAGATTCTGATGCCGAGCATCAAAGCCCAAGACTAGCCGGGCGCATCATGGTGCTCCCCAACCGTGATAAAGGGGCCAGGAGGTCCTGGCCCCACAGATCCGTAGATGATTAGGCAAGGAGCCACTTCCATGCGGGCACAACGTGTACCGCACCGTGCTCGCATGGAATATCGGCCTGCTCATCCATGGTAACGATTGCCGACTCGCCAAGATCGAACTGGGCCATCGAGGCATCAAGCGCGGCAATTTCGCGCTCGCGCGTTTTCTCACTTGCCATATCCACACTCACCTGAATCAGGCTATAAGCCCGCATGAGAAGTGCGTCCCCAGCCACAAAGTCCACCTCATGGCTTTTGCTCTTCTCTTTGATCAGCAGGCGGCAGACCGAGCCGGTCCTCACCGCGGGAGTCCTTCTTCTTAGCGCATTGAACACTGCGGTCTCGAGCCTCTGGCCCTGGTCCAATGCCGATGCGGGAGAGAATGCTCCAAACATCGCAGGGTCGACAGCGTAGACCTTAGACGCAGACCGCATGTTATTTGCCAATGAACGCGTGAACTCCGGCACAGAAAATAACAGGTAGGCATCCTCATAATACTCAAGTAAATCGCTGAGCGAATTACGACTGACGGGTATCTGTCTGCTCTTGAACTCGTTGTACACTTTGTTCACTGACAGCTCTCGTCCCGAAGATGCCATACACCGCGTCAAGAACAGCGATGCCAGGCGAGGGTTCTTGACGTCGTAACGCTCAATGACGTCCATAGCGACCGTTCGCGAAGCATATTCCTGTAGCAGCTGAATCGCGTCTGCGGGCGTCTGCTCAAGCGTCGCGATGAATCCCCCTCGTTCAAGATATCCGATCAGATGATGTCGAAGCAGCGCTGCATCGCTTGGGGAAAAGGTCGCATCTGGCTCGAAAACGCTCCCCGTCTTATACCGAACGTATTCCGAAAAACTCAACGGAAAAAGCTCCCGTATAAGAGAACGACCCCTGAACTCGCTCTTAAGCTCTGAGGACAGCATCTTGGAAGAAGATCCCGTCACATAGACGGTCGCTTTCTCCGTATCGACTACACGCCGCAGAAACGCACCCCATTCGGGAATTTCCTGGATCTCGTCAAAGAAAATGTAAGCGCCCTCGGTTCGAGCAGCAGGATACAGCGCATAGAACGTGTCGAGCACGTCCGCCAGCAGCGATGACTCATACGGGCGCAAGCGCTCGTCCTCAAAATTAAAGTAAAGCATCCGGTCAAGCTCGACGCCCCGGCCCTGAAGCCGCTGCATCTCCTGATACAGGCGATACGTCTTTCCACAACGGCGGGCCCCCACAACCACATTTACGATGTTGTCGCGCTTTGGCTCCTGTGGGTTTTCCAGATCAAGGTCTCGCTCAAAGACCTGCGGAACCCCCTGCTGTTCAAAGTCCTTTATTTTCTGGGCGATCAAGTCGTTGAATGCCATGATTCTCCAATCTTGCTCTCTAGCTAATCAAAATTATACTGATTCTTGATTAATTAGAGAGCAAGATTGTGTGTAACTTGATTAACACTTAAGCAAGTTTTATCACCGTTATTGCTCCGAAGGATATCGAGTGGCTAAGAGGACAACCGAGCTCGAATGCGACTCCCCGAGCAGTCAATTTGGGACGGGGCTTTTTTGACTGCCCTCCCCTGCAGAAAAATCCCTAACGCAGTTGCGGTGAAATAGGGACTGTTTTTGCTGGTCAAACCGCAAAACAGTCCCTATTTCACCGTAACTTATTGGTGGCCTTTTGGGTGGCACTTAGCGCCACGGGTCGGCTTCGAACATTGGCTCGCGCTCGGGGCGGCGATCGCTGTAGGGATCGTAGCCGTCATCGTCCTCGTTCTCGGCGCGAATGTAGGGATCGCGCGGCTTGGGCGCCGGCTTGGACGTGGGCTTGGGCGCCGGCGCGCTTGTCTTGATCTCGTCTTTCATCTGCATAGCTCCTCGCATCGCATCCGTTCAACATCATCGATTGTCGCACGAAAAAGGGCGGTGGACCCAATTGGATCCACCGCCCTTGGCGTTTAGAGACGGCTGGTAGATTTTAAGGCATGTCCCAAAATCTACTCGGCGTCGGGAACCTCGTAGGTGGCCGCCGGCGTGTCGTCGCACACGACGGTAAAGCCGCCGTCCTTGTCGGCATCGACCGTCACCTGATCGCCCTCGCGCACCGTGCCGTCGATGATGGCGGCGGCGATGGCGTCCACGACCTCGCGCTGGACCAGGCGCTTGAGCGGACGGGCACCGAACACGGGGTCCAAGCCACCCACGGCGAGCATCTGCTTGGCCGCCGGGGTGATGGCAAGCGTCATGCGCTCCTTGGCCAGGCGTGCGCGAACGTCGGCAAGCTGGATGTCGACAATCTTCTCGATCTGCGCCATGCCAAGCGGATGGAACACCACGATATCGTCGATACGGTTGAGGAACTCGGGACGGAAGGTCTGAGCCATGGCGGCGTCGACCTGATGGCGCATCTCCTCCTCGTCCTTACCGGACAGATCGGCGATGGCTTTGGAGCCCACGTTGGACGTCATGATGATGATCGTGTTCTTGAAGGACACCTGGCGACCCTGGCCATCGGTCAGACGGCCGTCATCAAGCACCTGCAGCAGCACGTTAAAGACATCCGGATGAGCCTTCTCCATCTCGTCGAGCAAGATCACGGAGTACGGACGACGGCGCACGGCCTCGGTGAGCTGGCCGCCCTCGTCGTAGCCCACGTATCCCGGGGGCGCACCGATCAGACGCTGGACGCTGAACTTCTCCATGTATTCAGACATGTCGATACGCACGAGCGCGCGCTCGTCGTCGAACAGGCACTCGGCAAGCGCCTTGGCGAGCTCGGTCTTGCCCACGCCGGTGGGGCCCAGGAAGAAGAAGCTGCCGATGGGCTTGTCCGGATCGGAGAGACCCGCACGGCTGCGGCGCACGGCTGCGGCGACGGCGGAGACGGCCTCGTCCTGACCGATGACGCGCTTATGCAGCTCGCTCTCCAGGCCCTTCAACTTGTCGAGCTCGCCCTGCATCATCTTGGACACGGGCACGCCGGTCCAGGCGCTCACGACCTCGGCGATCTCATCGGAGGTCACCTGTTCGTTGAGGCCCTCGCCGTCCTGCTGCTTTTGCGCCTCGAGCGCGGCCTCGGAATCCTGAATCTGCTGCTGCAGGCCCGGAATCACGGAGAAGCGCAGCTCGGACGCACGGCCCAGGTCGCCGTTGCGCGTCGCGCGCTCCTCTTCGCTCTTGGCCTCGTCAAGCTGCCCCTTGAGCTCCTGCACGTGGTCGATGGCGTTCTTTTGGTTGAGCCAGCCGGCCTTTTGCACGTTGAGCTTTTCCTGGACCTCGGCAATCTCTTGGCGCAGGGCCTCCAGACGCTCCTTGGAGGCGTCGTCGGTCTCCTTCATGAGCGCCTGCTCCTCGATCTGCAGCTGGGTGAGCTGACGCGTGGTGGCGTCAATCTCGACCGGCATGCTGTCGAGCTCCATGCGTAGGCGGCTTGCCGCCTCATCGACCAGGTCGATGGCCTTGTCGGGCAGGAAACGGTCGGCGATGTAGCGATCGGAGAGGTCGGCAGCCGCCACGAGCGCGCTATCGGTGATATGCACGCCGTGGAAGATCTCGTACTTCTCCTTGAGGCCACGCAGGATCGAGATGGTGTCCTCGACGGTGGGCTCGGAGACCATCACGGTCTGGAAACGGCGGGCGAGCGCCGCGTCCTTCTCGATGTACTTGCGGTACTCGTCAAGCGTGGTCGCGCCGATCGCGTGCAGGTCGCCACGGGCGAGTGCAGGCTTCAGGATGTTGCCGGCGTCCATGGAGCCCTCGGTGGCACCCGCGCCCACGATGGTGTGGAGCTCATCGATGAACAGGATGACCTTGCCCTCGGACTTCTGTACCTCCTTGAGCACGGCCTTCAAGCGGTCCTCGAACTCACCACGGTACTTGGCACCGGCGACCAGCGCGCTCATGTCGAGCTCGATGAGGTCGCGGTCGCGCAGCGTGCTCGGCACGTCGCCGGCCACGATACGCTGGGCGATGCCCTCGACGATGGCCGTCTTGCCGACGCCCGGCTCGCCAATGAGCACGGGGTTGTTCTTGGTGCGACGGGACAGGACCTGGATGGTGCGGCGAATCTCATCGGTACGGCCGATGACCGGGTCGAGTTTGCCGCCGCGGGCGAGGTCACAGATGTTGCGACCGTACTGCTCCAGCGCCTCAAACTGCGTCTTATCCTCGGCAGACGTCACGCGGTCATCGCCACGCAGTTCCTCGTAGACTTGCTCGATGCGCTCCTTGGTGACGCCTGCGTCGCGCAGAACGCGGCCGGCCTCGCCCTTGTCCTCGGCAAGTGCCATCAGCAGATGCTCGGTCACCACAAAGCTGTCGCCCATCTTGGCGGCCTTCTTCTCGGCCTTCTCGATGACGCGGACGAGCTCGTTGGACAGGCCCATCTGCTGGCCCTCGCCCGAAACCTTGGGCGCGTGGTCGATGGCATCCTGCGTGGAGCGTGCGAGCTGGGCCGGGTCGGCGCCGATACGCTCGATGATCACGGAGATGTTGCGTTCACCGGCACCGAGCAGGGCAGACAGCAGGTGAATCGGCTCCACCGCGCCGGCCTGCGCATCGGCAGCCGTGCTCATGGCGGTCTGCAACGCCTCGCGCGACGTCATTGCTAGCTTATCGATTCTCATGGAATCACCTCTCTTGGGGTGGCCGCCCTACGGGGCGGCTTCACGTTGTTCGAGAAGTATTGTTGCCAGCTTTGCGCGATCTTATACATAAATCTAAGTCTCTATATATAAGATTTTATGAGTGATTAAGAGATAGGGGGCAGGCACGCTCACCCGCTGCGGCCTCGTCCCCTTACTATCTCAATCTGTAACATCTAGCAGCCATTTTTGATCCTAGATGTTACAGATCGAGAGAAAATGACCAGCGACAACCGTTTGTCTCAATCTGTAACATCTAATCGGCAAATTAGGGTCTAACTGTTACAGATCGAGACAAACCGAGAATCACCACAAAGGGGACAGGCACCTTTGTGGCGGTTTTCGAAAAAAGAAACCGCCCCGATAACAGGGGCGGCATCAAGCAAGTCTATTTATTAGCGTCCCTCAAGACCCAACGAGAACGTCGCGGTAGCCCCGGACACACCTTTCCCTCGGGCGACCCTCGCGAAGCGCGTGAGCACGAGGGAAAGGTGTGTCCGGGGCGTACAGCAACGTTACTCGGCAGCGGCCTTGAACTTGTTGTAGTTGATCAGGCAGCCGGCCTTGACGATGGCACGCTCCTCTGCCGTCATATCGGCAATATAGAGCTCAACCTGCTCGACCGTGCCGTCGGCGCGCACCACGTAGGCAGCGATGTTCTGCAGGTCGCCATCGAGCGCGGTGCGGATACCCGGCACGAAGACGTAATCGCCCACCTCAAAGTTGGGCTCGGCCTCCATCTGGAAGGGCACCATGCCCCAGTTCATCACGTTGGAGCGATAACGCTTGGTGGCGTACTCGTGGACGATGTTGGCCAGGCCGCCAATTACGCGCTGGCAGCTCGCAGCCTGCTCGCGGGCGGAACCGTCACCGGGCTTCTTGGCATAGAGCATGGAGCCATACTCGGTCGCCTTGGCATCGGCCGCGACACCCGCGCTGGCCAGTGCCTCAAACACGCCGGCAAGCTCGACATCGAGCGCCGCCAGGTCCCCCGCGGCCTCGCCGGCCACGCGGCGCTTCTCCACGGCGTCGACCTCCTTGGAACGACCGACGTAGGCCGGATCGCGGCGGCTCAGCGTAAACTCGGCCAGGCCCAGCGGGTTGGAGCGGAAGGAGCTCGTCTCGCCCGAGGGAATGAGCTCGTCAGTCGTGGTGACCGGGTCCATGATCTTGGAGCACACCTTGAGCAGGATGTCGTCGCCGAGGGGCTCCATCGCGGGCCACGGCTTGATGTTGGGGCCTTCGACCAACTCGTCAGCAGGCTCCGCCTTGCCAAAGCCCCAGTACACGCGCTTTTTATACGGCGCGTCGTCAAAGGTGTACTCGCAGGCCTCGTCCCAAGTCTCCTCGGGCAACTCGGTCGCCGGCGTCAGAACGCCACCGTTGGCAGCCGTTGCCGCAATGGAGCGGGCGTCCATCAAGGCCACGGCGCTCAGCTGGCCATTGCCCGGCTTGGAACCCTCGCGGTTGGGGAAGTTGCGCGTAGTGTGGCGGATCGAAAGGCCGTTGTTGGCGGGCGTGTCGCCGGCGCCAAAGCACGGGCCGCAGAACGCTGTGCGCACGATTGCGCCGGCCTCCATAAGGTCGTAGATATAGCCACGGCGCGTAAGCTCGAGTGCCACGGGCTGGCTCGTGGGATAGACCGACAGCGAGAACTCGCCGCAGCCGGTGTTGGCGCCCTTGAGTACGCGGGCAGCCTGGACCACGGAATCGTAGTTGCCGCCCGAGCAGCCGGCGATAACGCCCTGCTGCACGTGCAGCTTGCCGTCGACAATCTTGTCGAGCAGGCTAAAGTGTGTCTTGCCCTCGCCGATCTTGGCGGCCTCGAGTTCCACCTCGTGCAGGATGTCCTCGAGATTCTCGTTGAGTTCGTCGATCTCAAAGCCGTTGGAAGGATGGAACGGCAGCGCGATCATGGGCTTGATGCTCGACAGATTGACCTCGACACAGCCGTCGTAGTAGGCGACATCGGCGGGCTTGAGCTCGCGGTAGTCGTCGCCGCGGCCGTGCATGGTCAAAAACGCGTGCGTGTCCTCGTCGGTGGCCCAGATGCTCGACAGGCAGGTGGTCTCGGTGGTCATGACGTCGACGCCGTTGCGGTAGTCGGTCGTCATGCTCGCGATGCCGGGGCCCACAAACTCCATGACCTTGTTCTTAACGTAGCCCTTGGCAAAGACGGCTCGGATGATGGCGAGCGCCACATCGTGCGGGCCGACGCCGGGACGCGGGGCGCCCGTGAGGTAGATGGCGACGACGCCGGGATAGGCGACGTCGTAGGTGTCGCGCAGCAGCTGCTTTGCCAGCTCGCCGCCGCCCTCGCCCACGGCCATGGTGCCCAGGGCGCCGTAGCGGGTGTGCGAGTCGGAGCCCAGGATCATCTTGCCGCAGCCGGCGAAGTTCTCACGCATAAAGGAGTGGATGACGGCGATGTGCGGCGGGACGAAGATGCCGCCGTACTTCTTGGCAGCCGAGAGGCCAAAGACATGGTCGTCCTCGTTGATGGTGCCACCCACGGCGCACAGCGAGTTATGGCAGTTGGTGAGCACGTAAGGCAGCGGGAACTGCTCCATGCCCGAGGCGCGCGCCGTCTGGATGATGCCGACGAAGGTGATATCGTGGCTCGCCATGGCATCGAAACGAATCTTGAGCGCCTCGGGGTCGCCGGACGTGTTGTGTGCCTGGAGGATCGAATACGCGATGGTGCCGCGCTTGGCATCCTCGGGCGTCTGCGTAATACCGCGCTCGGCAGCCTCGGCCGCAGGCACAACCTCGCTGCCACCGCGCAGGTAGATGCCGTCCTCGTACAGCTTAACCATACTGTCTCCCACTCTGCCCGAAAGGCTCGGGCGCATAGCATACATTCGTTCAATATCGTGCCATAGAACGGTTGCGAGTGGGTTACGAATCTACACGTTCACTTTATCTCGGTAAAGCACAGAACGAGCCTAGTGTGAGCCAGCAGATTTAGTGCAAGAGTGTCCCTTCCGACTAGTCATTTAAGAACGTCCCCAATGACTAGACGAGGAGTGTCCCAAAGTGCCGGCACAAAAGGAACGTCCCCAAGTGCCAAACTACCCTACTCCGGCAACGCCGATGTTTTGGCGCGGACAGACACTATGACCCAATCCGAGGGCACTAAAAAGATAGGAGCCCCCGCTCGT
>UQTD01000025.1 GCA_900543845.1 uncultured Collinsella sp. | reverse complement strand
GCCTGCTGCTGGGCGATGGCCTCCCGCTCGGCGGCCTCGCGGGCAGCGGCACGCTTTTCCTCAAAGTCGTCGACGAACTTCTTGCCCTTCGCAAAGGCGCCCTTAAAGAAGCTAGAAGCGCTGGCACCAATCGAGGAGAACGCAGAAGCGATATCGGCATGGGGCGTTGTCGAGGGAAGCTCGGCCGAGAAATCGGTGTCACTCTCATAGGACACGCGCTGCGGATACTCGTCATAGTCTTCGTCGGCGGTCTCGTCTTCAACCTGTGCCGGAGCGGCAGGCGCCAGAATATCCAGACCAGCTGCAGAATCGAGCACGGGTTTATCGTCAGGCTCCGCGGAAGCAACAGGGGCAGCGACCGGCTCGGCGGGAGCAACAGCCGTATTGGCCGCGGGCGCAGGCTCCTGTGCAACGGGAGCAGGCTCCGGCTCAAACGTCGGCTCCTCGCCCTCTTCGTAATCGAGCGTGCAGGACTCGGGAAGCATGCCGAGCGCGCGGATGGCATCCGAACCAAAGCGGATATTGCCGGCGGCATTGCGATAGAGCTTGGGCTCGGGCTCGGCGGCTTCGACCGCCGCAGGCTCCTCCGCCGGCTCGGCGGCAGACTGTTCCTCGGTGGACACTTCGGCCTGGGCAGTCTGGTCTTGAGCCTCGGGGGCGATAACGCCGATCAGCGTCTCGTCGGCAGAGGCACCCTCAAAACCATCGATCTGTCCATCAAAAGCCTCGTCCTGCTCGGGTACATCGACAGGCGCCACCGGCTGGCCAAACTCATCCTCGTCGTAGGAAGGCTCCTCATATTCAATGGTGTTACCGTAGTCGTTTTGCTGCTGGGCCGCGGCATACTCGGCCGCCGCGCGCGCCATTTCCTCGGCGCGACGCTTCTGCTCGCCAAAATAGGTATCGAACGGAATGTCATCGGGGAACTCGTTTTCGCCCTGATAGGGGGCAACGTTGTCCATGACACCGAGCATAGCGGCAACAGAGGACTTGTTGCACACCGCGCCAGACGTGTAGGGAAGCACAAAACGGTTGGAGATGATATTGGCGGCGTTGGCCAGTGCCACAAGGGAGGCCAAAATCGCGACAACCCACAGCAGTACCTTGAGCACGCCGGGGAGCGGCAGGATACGCAGGATGGCAACAGCCGCGGGCGCGATCGTGGCGACAGGCAGGAGCTTGGCGATGAGCGCACGATACGGAGCGTAGGGCTCGCGAGCAAGGAGCTCGGCACGGGGGGAATCATAGTGGGCCACCACGACGACCGGGCGGTTGCGAGGAGACGCAAGCGGGCCCGAGGCCTTGTGATAGGCGATGACATTTTGGCTCACACCGGTCTTTCCCAGGCGCGAAACCACGGGATGCCCTGTGCGCTCGAGTACGTAGAGCACGGCACCGACAATGGCCAGCAAGGTGCCGACCAAGCCGATACCGCCGCCGATGCCCATCAGCAGGGCGCCGGCAAACGCCAGGATACCGGTAACGGCAAACGCCAACCTGCTGGGCGCGGGAGCATTAAATTCCTGCACCTCGGGGTCAAAGCCGTGGCTGCGGAAAATCTGAGCGATATCCTCGGCAGCCAGGCGCTCTTCTTCACTGCACGCCGGCGTAATGCCGGTGTTCTGCAGCAGGTGGTTAATATAGTTCTGGGTGTTCGCCATGTGCGCTCCACATCCATAATCCGACAAATAGGCCCAATGCATGCACATTAGAACCGTATATAGTCGAAAGTATACCCCGAGCGAGCGCAAACGACCGAATTCGGGCCATCTTAACGCCGCGAGCGGACAAGGATATAGCCTAATCTCCATATCGGACTAAAATCATGGCATCAAACGACCTTCTCATGCGAGGATTCTATGACGGCAAGCGACGCGACCGCGACAATTAAAAAGGGGGCACCCGAGCCCGGTTTCGATAAAACGGCTCAGCGCATCCTCAACCTTTTCTTTGTACTCAACAGTTCTCCCGAACCGCTGACGACCGAGCAAATCGTCCTGGATTCCGATTTGGGATACGGCTCGGGCAATATCGACTCAGACAAGCGCAAGTTCCGCCGCGATCGCGACAAGCTGCTCGAACGCGGCATCGTTATCAGGGAGGTTCGTGCTGCCGGAGCGCAGGAAACCGAGGAGAGCGCGTGGACGATCGACCGCGAGCACACGTTTGCCGCGGGCGGTCTCATCACCGCAGACGATGCCGACATCCTGCTCAATGCCATCGATCAGACACTCGCGGCAGGCTCATCCACCTTTGCCGCGCCGCTTGCCGACATTCGCTCCAAGATTGCCTACCTCACCGGCGCATCGACGACAGGAGAGACACCGATCCGCCGCTCTCCCGCCGTCGATGCGGTATGGAGTGCCTTTGCCGAGCGTTGCGCGCTGCGCTTTTTGTACCAAAACGGACGCGGTGAACAACGCGAGCGGACCGTTTGCGTCTACGGCATGTTCGAGCGCGAGGGCACGGCATACTTCTGCGGCCTCGACAATGCCACCGGCAATATCAGAACATTCCGCTGCGACCGTATCGTTCGCGCCTGGAGACCTTCGAAGGCCTACACCATTCCTGCGGATTTCAACCTCAACGATTACTTATTCTTTGAGTTCGATTTTGCCGACCGCCCACCCGTTGCGGCTACGTTCTCGTTCGCGCGTGAAGCGCAGGCCGATATGATCAGCGGTCTCACGCGCGGACGAGGCGAACTCATGCGCACCGAAGCAGAGTGGACCTGGACCGTTGACGTGCGCGACCTTGAAGCCGCAGCCTCGTTTTGCATGGCCCATGCCATGGATGGCATGAGGCCCGTCGCCCCCGATGCTCTCAAGCAGGCGTGGAATCACCTCATCGAAAGGACGGTGCACGAGCATGCCCGTGCGTAAACTCACCAGCGAGCAAAGACTCTCGCGCGCCATCGACATCATGGAGGCCCTCTACGCCGCCGGCGAGAATGGCATGACACGAGACGAGCTTTGCAGCCGCTTTGATATCACGGGGGCATCGCTCGACGAGATTCTCGAGATCGTCTCGACGCTTGCGGACCGAGAATCGGGCGCACGCATTATCTGCGAACGCCGCGGCGAGTGCGTGGTCCTCACCGGTGACGCGGGGCGCGTGCTACCCCTGCGTCTGAGTGCCGCCGAGGGCGCTGTGCTCAACCATGAACTTGAATCATTGGGAATCGAACCCCAAGCTGCGGCTCGAATACGGCACGCCCTTCTTCCCAAAGAGCTCGGCTACAACCAGCGCGTCTTTGACACCGTCTCCCACGGATCGCACTGGCAGCAGCTGAGCTGCGCCATTCGGGACGGCGTTCGCTGCCGCATCTCGTATCGCTCGATGGATGACACACAAGCGCGCGAGCGCTTGGTCGACCCCTTGCGCATCACAACAAACGGCGACCAAACGTATCTGATTGCCTGGGATGTCGCGGTCGACGAGCAGCGTACCTATCGCATGGATAAAATCGAGGGCCTGGTCTTGACCGACGACTCCGTCGTGCGCCACGCACCGGAGCCCGCGACCCTCCACGACTCCCTCGCCCAGGCGGAGCGGAACGCGAAGCTTCTCATGCCGCGCGCCTTGGCAGAGCGCCTAGACTGGCCCGGCATCATGTCGATTGAACCCAATGGGGCGGACTGCTCAACAGTGAATGTGCGCTACGGCTCCGAACGCTGGCTGTTAAGCCAGGTAATCGCAGCGGGCGGGGCCATCCGCATCTTGGATGACCCCGCCCTGTCAGAACGTCTGTGCGATATGGCAAAATCCCTCGTCTGTCCGCTTTAGCGGCGCCGCTCGTGGCGTGCGCGCCACAGCTGTAGATAGTGCCCGATTTGTGCCGATTCGATGCGCTGATAGGAACTCGTGGGCAGCGACGTTAAGAATTTCTTGCCGTAGCCCTTCGTCACCAGGCGCGGGTCGGCCAAGATGAGTACGCCACAATCGGTCGACGAGCGAATGAGACGACCGGCTGCCTGCTTGACCTCGAGCACGGCCTCGGGCAGCGAATAGCGCGCCCAAGCGCGGTCTTCGCGCAGATTGCGCTCGCATGAGAGCGGGTCTGTGGGGCTCGAGAACGGCAGCTTGGGGATGATGACGCAGCGCAGCGTCTCGCCGCTGGCGTCAAACCCCTCCCAAAAGGCCTTGAGCGCAAAGAGCGACGAAGTCGGTTCGTTGATAAAGCGATCGCGCAGACGGCGAGGAGACGAGTTGCGCTGCTGGCAGTTGAGTTCCAGACCCGCACGAGCCATCTTGGGCTCGACGCGAGCGTACAGCTCCTCCATGTCACGCCTATTGGTGAACAGCGTGAGCACCGAGCCGCCCATGGCAAGATGAGCGTCGACCAGCACACGCTCGAGCGCCGAAAGATAGCTCTCACGATCGCGCGGATCGGGGATATCGCCCGCAACGACTACAGCCATGTTCGAATCGAAGTCGTAGCTCGAGTCCAAGTGCAGCGACGATGATGTCGAGGCGCCGATGCGATCGAGGCCGACGGCGTGGTTAAAGTGCTCAAAGCTCTTGGAAACCGTC
Organism: uncultured Collinsella sp.; assembly: GCA_900543845.1. Classification (GTDB taxonomy): domain Bacteria; phylum Actinomycetota; class Coriobacteriia; order Coriobacteriales; family Coriobacteriaceae; genus Collinsella. Next base: position 21,051 of record UQTD01000025.1, on the reverse strand, counting down.
ATGGTCGCCGATGCAAAGATAGCCGTGTGGACCTCGGGCAGCCACTCGGTTGCTAAGGCCTCGCCAATATCGATGCGCTCCGCAGTCATCGACTCGCCGCCGGCACGCAGCCTGCGATTGACCTGCAACGAGTACACGTAGTGTTCGTCGGTACCGTCAATGATGAGCTTGAGGTTCTCGGCCAGCTCGTGTAGGCGACGCGAGATATCACCCAGGTCGACAACAACCTCGGGCTTGTCGGCGGCGACGGCTTGTACCAGCGCGTCGACGCTCTTGTCAGCTTGTTCCAATGCGTCAATAGCGGTGTAGGCCGACTGTAAGAAATCATGCCAGTCGTCAGATTCGCGCAGCTCGGGGCCAATCCATAGGTTCGCATTGTCATAGCCCCCACGGGCACGGCGGCCGAGCTCGCGAACGCCATCAAACACGTCGGCGATTGCCATGCTCGCGCGCGCAACCGTCGACGTCGCCTTGGCGGTAAGGCCCAGGTAGAGCGTAGAGCCCTCCGAGGTTGCCAAATCGCGGGAAACCTGGCTCAGCGCACCGGTGCTCGAGCCACCCAGGCGCTCAAACAGAACGCGCGATTCATCCGCCGACACTACGCGCGCCCATTGACGGCGTGCCTCGCGCTCGATGGAGTGGGCCTCATCGATCACCCAGTGACGAATCGGAGGCAAGATTCTGCCCTCGGCCGCAACATTGCGGAACAGCAGGGAATGGTTGGTGACCACCACATCGGCATGTGCCGCGCGACGGCGGGCGCCGTGGACCAGGCATTTATCGGGGAAAAACGGGCATAGGCGACGGGCGCACTCGCGCGACGCCGTCGTAAAGTCGGGACGGTTGACGCTGCGCCAGCGAATGCCGAGCGAGTCGAGGTCGCCATCGGCCGACTGACACACGTACGCCATGATGACCGCGACTGCCGTAAGCGTGTCGGCGGGATCACGCTTAGTCGTAATTTCGACTTGGCCGCGGCTCATGCGCTCAAGCTTGCGCAAGCATGGATAGTGGTCATAGCCCTTGAGGGCGCAAAACGATAGGCCTCCGTCCAGCTGCTCGGCAAGTTTGGGCAGCTCATGATACATGAGCTGGTCGGCAAGATTATTCGATTTAGTCGCGATACCAACCGTGATGTTGTTGCGGCGCGCGGCCTCGGCAAAAGGCACCAGGTAAGCCATCGATTTGCCGACGCCCGTGCCCGCCTCAATCACGCGATGCGTTCCCGTAACGAGTGCATCACGGACCTCGAGCGCCATCGCGATCTGCTCATCGCGCGGCTCGTACGTGGGATACATGCGATTAACCAGGCCGCCCGGGGCATAGTCCGCCTCGATTTCCTCGCGGCTCGGCATCTTAAGGACCGGTAGCTCGTCCGCATCAACGCGATCATCGGCCCGATCGGCCTTGAGTACGTCGGCGCGGGCGGCGCTGAGAGAGAAGATGGAACCGGGGTTCTGCCCCGCCAAGAACGAGAAGATAGGACGATAGGACCAGGGTACGTCGGGGTGCATGTCGGCCAGGCGCGCCATTAAGCCCTGGGGCAAGTCGGTGAGCGCCACGAGTAACACGCGCCATACGCCACACAGGGCGTCGACATCGGCATTGGCGCGGTGCGACACCGAGTCGCAGCCAAACAGGTCGGCCATGAAAGACAGCTTATGCGATGCCAGACGCGGAAGCGCGATGCGCGACAGTGCCAGCGAATCAATCCAGATGTCGCTGACGTTGACACCGCCCTTGACCGACTCGATAAACGAGCGGTCGAAGGTGGCGTTATGTGCGATCACCGGGCAGCCGCCGACAAAATCGGCGAGAGCGGCCACGGCATCGACGGCCGATGGGGCATCTGCCACATCGGCGTTTGTAATGCTCGTGAGCTCGGTAATCTCGGCGGGAATCAGCTGCTTGGGATGCACGAAGGTATCGAAGCGGTCGACGATCTCGCGGCCCGAAAGGCGGGCCGCCGATATCTCAATAAGCTCGTTGTCCTGCACCGAAAGACCCGTGGTCTCGGTATCGAGGACGATAACATCTTCCTCGATGAGACCAAACGATTGGGTTTTGGCGCGCTCGGCAAGCGTGGCATAGGAGTCGATGACAAACTGCGGCGTTCCTGATGAAACCGCGTCCTCGATTAGCATGCAATGCCCGCTCGACGAAGACCCATACGGATCAGGCTGTCACAGACCTGCGGGAACGTCATGTCGTCGGTGTGGCGGATCTCATCCGGATACAGCGACGTATCGGTCATGCCGGGAATGGTATTGGTCTCGAGGATAACGGGGCCGTCCTCGCTCACGATAAAATCGCTGCGCGAGATGCCCAAGCAACCGAGCGCCCTATGGGCGGCACAGGCTAGCTCCTGGGCACGAGCGTAGTTCTCGGGCGAAATCTGCGCCGGAATGCGATGAATGTCTGTAGGGTCGACATACTTCACGTCCAGATCGTAGAACTCGCAGTCCTCGGGCTTACGGATCTCAACGATCGGCAGGGCGCGCACGTCATCCTCGCCGTATACGCCGACGGTGATCTCGGTACCCTCGATACACTTCTCGACCAGCACTTTGTCGCCGTACTCAAACGCCTTGGCGATTGCCGCGGGAAGCTCGGAGGGCTCATGGACCAGGGAAATGCCATAGCTGGAACCGTTTACGGCCGGCTTCACAAAGCAGCGCTCGCCACAAATCTCGACGATATGATCGATATCGACTTCATCGCCCACTTCGAGCGCCAGGCCGGGGGCAATGGGAATGCCCGCCTTGGCGTATAGGAGCTTCGAGACCTCCTTGTCGGCACCGCAGGCGCTCGCCAGCACACCCGACGCCGTGTAGGGGATACCCAGGGTCTCCATGGCACCCTGCATGGCACCATCCTCGCCGCCGGCACCGTGCATGGCGATAAACGCCACGTCAAAGCCGCCGGTCGCCATGGTTACCATAAAATCATCGGCAGCCGTGTCGAGCAGCTCCACCGAAGTGTAGCCAGCCTCCTTCAAGGCCACCACGACGTTCTTTCCCGAATTGAGCGAAATCTCGCGCTCGGCGGAATGACCGCCCGCCAAGACCGCTACGTGCATGTTCTCTAGGCTTTTACCCGGCATGGGCAGACTCCTCCTCTATAATTTCTGCAGCTGATACCATATTGTAGCGATACCCTCTACGTTTCCCCAAAATCGAAAGGCTTCCATGAATCCCAGGACTAAATCTCAGGACATTCGCGACTTGAGCCAAAACGATATTCGCGAGCTTGTGGCCGAACTCGGCCAGCCCGCCTTCCGCGCGAAGCAGCTCATCGAATGGGTCTTTGAGAAGAACGTTTGTTCGTTTGACGATATGACCAACCTTCCCAAGGCTTTCCGCGAGCAGCTTAAAGAGGCCTTTGCCTTCGACACGCCGACCGAGCTCACCAAGCAGGTTTCCAAGGACGGCTCTCGCAAATATCTACTCGAGTATCATGACGGCATTTCCGTCGAGACTGTCGGTATGCCCCGTCGTAACAAGCTTTCCGTCTGCGTTTCCACCCAGGCAGGATGTGGCATGGGCTGCGCCTTTTGCGCCACCGGTCTCAACGGCCTCAAGCGCTCTCTGACCGCTCAAGAGATCGTCGACCAGGTGTTGCACGTCTCGAATGATTTTGGCGAGCGCGCCACAAGCGTCGTTTTCATGGGTCAGGGCGAGCCCTTCGCTAACTACGACGAGGTCCTCAAGGCACTGCGCATCCTTAACGATTCCGACGGTATCGGTATTGGAGCCCGTCACCTTACTGTCTCTACCAGCGGTGTTATTCCTGGCATTCGCAAGTTTGCCGACATTCCCGAGCAGTTTACGCTCGCTGTGTCGCTGCACTCCGCTATCCAGTCCACGCGCAACAAGATCATGCCTGGCGTCAAGAAGTACACGCTCCTGCGCCTTCACGAGGCGCTTCAGCTCTACACCGAGAAGACCGGACGCCGACCGACCTATGAGTATGCCATGATCGAAGGCGTCAACGACACGAATCCCGAGATGCAGGCGCTTTGCGACTTCTGCGAGGGAACGCTGTGCCACGTTAACCTAATTCAGCTTAACGACATCGAGGGCAGCCCGCTCAAGCCGTCTCCGATTCATAAGGTTGAAGATCTTCAGCGCCGCCTTGAGTCCCGTGGCATCGAGACCACGATTCGTAATTCTCGCGGCAATGATATTGATGCCGCCTGCGGTCAACTGAAGCAACGTTTCAAGGTCCAGAAGAACGCATAGGGGAGTCTGCACCCCATAACGTTTCATGTGAAACATCCGACAGCCCTGGTTGCAAATAATGCAACCAGGGCTGTTTCATTTGTTTTCATCCTAGTGGACTTGATTTACGTGAACTTAGTTTTATGGCCAAAATAAGGGGTCCTTGTCTCATGAATCAGACAAGGACCCCTTCAAAACAGGCAAGTAATTGTTAGGTACCTAATAGCCAACATTTTCCCACTGATGGTTAACCCAGTCTTGGTTAATCTTGGGATTCTTAGTCACCTGAGCAGTGCGCATAGCGACGTCTTCGGTCATGACATCCATTTTCTTCTTAGATGTATCGACGATATCCTGAGCTCCGCGCAGCAGTCGACCTCGAAGTTCATCATCTGTCGCAAGCTTATAACCAGCAAAGGCACCAGCGACGACGGTGGTTGCCAACGCAACGACCGCGAGAACCTTATTCTTCATCCTGATCCTCCTGCCCAAATTGAATCATTTCACCAAGGATACGGGAGAGCTCCTCCTCGTCTTTGAACTCGATTTCGATTTTGTTCTTACCACGTGAGCTCTTCACGCGTACATTCGTATTGAAAACTTGACGAAGTACTCGAGCGGCCTTTTTGAATGACTGAGGCGTTGCTGGCCTCGGGGTCCTTGGCGTCTCTCCGGCAGAAAACAACGGAGCAAGATTTTCTGTCGCTCTAACGGAAAGACCTTCTGCGACAACTTTTTCAGCAAGTCGAATCCTGGCATCTTCATATGGAACTGCAAGAATCGCTCTTGCATGGCCTGCAGTAAGCTTGCCTTCGAAAATCATCTGCTGTACGACTTCGGGAAGATCTAGCAAACGAAGCGAATTTGTAATTGCGGAACGAGACTTACTGACAGCCTTTGATAACGCCTCCTGCGTCATACCGCTGGCATCAATGAGCTGACGATAACCCTTTGCCTCTTCGACAGGGTTCAAATCAGAACGCTGAAGATTCTCGATAAGTGCAAGAGCGAGCATTTCGTCATCATTAACTTCCTTAATGATGACTGGCAATTCTTCAAGGCCAGCGAGTTTCGATGCCTGGTAACGACGCTCACCGGCAATAATCTCATAGCCATTTCGGTGCTTGCGGACCAATAGTGGTTGCAAAACGCCATGTTCTTGGATTGACTCGCTCAACTCGCGAAGTTCTGTTTCATTAAAGTGAATTCGAGGTTGATTTGGATTAGGGACAACATCCTCAATAGGCAGTTTTGTTTCAGATGCGGCATTTGAAGCCGATGCAGCCGAACCACCGGTCTCATACTCGGCCTCTGAGACCAAAGCATTGAGTCCACGTCCCAATCCGCCACGTTTCTTTGCACTAGGCACGCTTGATCACCTCTTTTGCAAGGTTCATATACGCTTTTGCACCCTTATTTTGAGGCGCATAGGTAATTATCGGCTCTCCAAAAGACGGAGCTTCAGAGATTTTTACGGTACGAGGAATTAAGGTCTTAAAAGCCTTATCACCAAAGTACGACTGAACTTCCTCAACAACCTGATTCGACAAAGAAGTACGTGAGTCATACATGGTCATAAGCACGCCATAGGTGTCTAAGCCCTTGTTCAGACGCGATTTGACCATCTTCATTGACTCAAGCAGCTTCGTTACGCCCTCGAGTGCATAATACTCGCACTGGATCGGAATCAAAACGCTGTCTGCTGCGGTCAAAGCGTTGATTGTAAGCAGGCCAAGGGAAGGAGGACAGTCGATGAATATAAAATCGAACTCATCCTGAATCGGCTCAAGCAAATCTTTAAGGCGGGTTTCACGAGCAATTGCGCTTACGAGCTCAATTTCGGCACCTGCAAGCTGAATTGTCGCCGGAATAACGAATACCTTTTTGCAATTTGTATCAAGAACAAGCGATTCAGCCGGCACGTCATTCAGCAATGCATCATAGATGCACTGCTCAAGGTCTTCTTTTTCAATTCCGAATCCACTGGTGCTGTTTCCCTGCGGATCAAAATCGACAATCAGCGTCTTGCGACCCTGCTCACCCAGTGCTGCTGCAAGGTTTACAGCCGTCGTTGACTTACCGACGCCGCCTTTTTGATTGATGATTGCAATAATACGCGTGTCTTTTGCGCTCTTAGAACGCTTAACGTCGCGAAATCCCACGGTCCCTCCTGGTGTGTTTTAAGCTGTTAAACGGAGGATGTTTCACGTGAAACATTCCGATTCAATATCAACATCAGTGTTTCACATGAAACACTGCAAGTTGTTAGTATCCATTATGTTTCACGTGAAACATCTAGGCAAGCGGATTCTTCTTTGCCATGCCATTTGCACGAGGCAATGAAACGGATGCTGGATGACTCTTCTTAAGAACAATGAACTCCCTGTGACCCAAGCCCTCAGGCAAATCAATTGCGTCATTCAGAAGCAAGGTGAAGCCGCAGATCTTAGCCACTGACATGCCGGAAGCAAGCTCCTCATCCGTAGGATTGCCCTTCGTGATAACAAATATCCCACCATCCTTGAGGTACGGAGCGGCATACTCAACAAGAATCGGTAGAGGGGCCAATGCGCGGGCGGTTACAACAGAGAACTGCTTATTATGGCTTCGAGCATATTCTTCAAGGCGATCATGAACTGCATGACCATTTTTCAATCCAAGAGCATGAACAAATGTATTGACAGCGTCAACCTTCTTGCCAACAGAGTCAATATAAGTAACTTTACGATGCGTTGTTATCGTTAACGGAATACCAGGAAAGCCAGCACCTGTTCCCATATCAAGCAAAGCTCCCTCAGGAGCCTTATTGACATAAGGGAGCAAGACAAGTGAGTCGAGGATATGAAGTACCGCAGCGTCTTCTACGTTAAGAATACGGGTGAGGTTGGTTGTCTTATTTGTTTCTAGAACCAAATCCAAATGCTGAATACATTTCCTCAGCTCAGTATCAGTTACACTCAGGGAATACTCTTTGCAATAGGAAGTTAGACGACTCAGCATCTCGTCAGCCTGCTGATCTGTAAGTACAAACAACAGAAGCTCCTTTCTGACAAAAATCAGTGTATCGAGAACTTTTGACAAAAAAAGGGGACGTGGAAACCACGCCCCCTTAGCATAAGCTCGAGTAGATTATCGAGCAACAATCACCACATGGCGATCAGGGTCAGAACCCTCAGAATGGGTATCGACGGCATCATTGCCACGAAGTGCAATATGAACCAGTCGACGCTCATAGGCATTCATGGGCGGAAGCGAAACACTCTTATGAGTACGGATGGCACGCTCGGCGGCGGACTGAGCCATAGAGGCAACCTTGTCCTGACGACGGCTCTTGTAGCCCTCAACGTCAACCACAACCGGATACCTAAAGCCAAGCTTGCGGCTCACCAGCAAAGAGAACATAACCTGAAGGGCATCGAGGGTACGCCCATGACGGCCAATGAGAACAGCAAGATCGGGAGCCGTAACATCCAGAATCAGCTCGCCCTCGTCGCCCTCGTACTCATCAATAGGAGAGTTGGCGGCATCGAAGTGCGAAAGGATGGAACGCAGAATGGAAATCGCAACATCGGCAATGGTGTCGAGCTCCTCATCGGTCAGCTCTTCACCGGCCTTGTAGCGCTGTGCAATCTCGGGATAATCGCCCGCAATCTGCGGGGCAACCTCCTCAAGCATATCCTCGATGATCTCTTCAGACATAACGTACTCCAAAAGTTAGGTACCTAAATAAGATTGATATCCCGACTACTTCTTCTTGTGCGGACGCGGCTTCTTCTCGCGACGGGTAACCTCGACCTGCAGCGGAGCGTTCTTGAGGCGCTCCTCCTCATCGGCCTTGGCCTTGTCGATAACCTTCTGCGTCACGAAGATCTGCTGGATAACCTGCCAGGCAGAAGACACGTCGTAGTACAGCAGAACGCCGACGGGCAGGCTCCAGCCCATCCAAAGCATCATGACGGTCATGACGACGGCCATCATGCGCATGCTCTGGGCCTGCTGACCAGTCTGATTGCGAGACATATACAGCTGCGGAATCAGGGTCAAGACAGCGAACAGAATCAGGCAAACCAGCGCAGGCAGCGCAACCATAAAGCCATCGGCAAAGGAAGCGCTCGGCGTGGTGGTAAGGTCAGGCAGGATGTTGAAGAACGAGAACGTGCCGTCGCTAAAGTAGTTCGGCAGGTTACGCAGTAGCGTAAACAGGGCGAACAGGACGGGCATCTGGATCAACAGCGGCAGACAACCAGCCATGGGGTTGAACTTGTTCTCGCTGTAGAACTTCTGCATCTCCTCGGCCTGACGCTGGGGATCGTCGGCATAGCGCTCCTGGATCTCGAGCATCTTAGGCTGCAGCACCTGCATGCGAGCCGTCGACTTGGTCGACTTGAGCATAAGCGGCGTCAGCAGCAGACGGATGATGACCACCAAAATGATGATGGACAGGCCCCAGTCGACCGCAAAGGTCTGGATGAGCTTGAGCAGCTCAAAAAGGATGTTAACGATCCAATCCCACATGTAAGTTTTCCTCCGATAGCGAGTGCCCGCTAAGGCACAGGGTCATAACCGCCGACGTGCAGGGGATTGCAGCGAGCGATGCGCCTCACGGCAAGCCAGCAGCCTCTTAAAACACCGTACTTCTCAATCGCCTGGATAGCGTATTGTGAGCACGTTGGGTAATAAATGCAGGCGTCAGGCAATAAGGGCGAAATAACCTGTTGATATATGCGAATAGGAGCGATGGCAACACGTCGCAAAACGTGATTGCTCATCGCTCCTCCCCGGCAACGCCGGCGCGTTTCATAAGCGAACGCAATGCCTTGTTCATCTCCTGCGGCGAGGAAACCCTCGTCTTGGGAGTCGCGAACAAGATGATGTCATAACCCGCAACGGGAAATCCACAGCTGCGGGCGGCCTCGCGCATCACACGCTTAGATCGGTTGCGCACGACAGCACAACCGAGTCGTTTAGCACCAACGAAGGCGACCCTTCCGGAGTCGCCTTCGCCAACCGATTCACATATGGTCATTCGAATCAGAGGGTGATTGAAACGACGCCCCTGACTGAACACATGCTCGAAATCTTGCCGAGACTTAATAGTCTTCATGCGAGATGTGTGTATCGCTGCTAGACAGTGAGACGCTTGCGGCCCTTGGCGCGACGACGGGCGAGCACGGCACGACCACCCTTAGTGGCCATACGGGCACGGAAGCCATGGGTCTTGGCACGCTTACGCTTATTAGGCTGATACGTACGCTTCATCTTAAGTTCCTCCTGCTGCATTTCGAGTGTCCGCGGGGGCGCGGACGCAGATATAGACACGTGAGCTTGAAGATTGTAGGGAAATCAATGTTCAAATGTCAAGAAATCAAAGGTGAAAGGTTGCAAAGAGTACACGGTTCCCCCATAAGCAGAACCGGCATTTGAGGCAGCAGACAACTTTTCACGATATTTCATCGAGTTTTCAACAGGTCGTGTTGGAAATGTTGAGAAGTTTTCGTCCGTTTTCCAAAGTTTTCAACAGGTTTTGAAAACTTGTCGAAAGATGAGAAACATTACGTGGTGAGCTACTATTTGTTCAAAACCTTTTGAAAGATTGCGAGCGGCATGTCTGACGACTTCTACACCATGGTCGATTCCGGTGATCCGGCACCCGACAACGAGCACATCACCGGCGTGCGCGAAGAACGCAACGAGAGCGAGCAGGTCACCGCACAAGCACCAAAGGCTATGTATGCAGCGCGCATCGCGGTCTACGACGACATGCTGTCGACACCACGTGTCATCGTCATCGAACCGCAAGACGTCCGTACCTACTTGGAAGAGACAACTAACACCGTCTATCAGTGCATGAAAGAACAGGGAGGACGCATCTCGCTGATGGTTATCCGCGAGATTGTCGAAAACTTTATCCACGCGCATTTCGCAGAGCCCATCATCTCAATTCTCGACGGTGGCGATACCATCCGCTTTGCCGATCAGGGTCCGGGCATCGACGACAAAGAGCGTGCCTTCGACTTTGGCGTAACCAGCGCTAACAGCAAGATGAAACGGTATATCCGCGGCACCGGCGCCGGGTTTCCCATGGTGCAGGAGTACCTGGAAAACGCCGGCGGCGCCGTCTCCATCGAGGACAACATGGGCAACGGCACCGTCGTGACGGTAAGTCTGAACCCCAAGCGCGTGCAGGAAATCGAGCGTGCCGGCGGGCGCGGGGCAGCCGTGCGACCCGAAACAGAGCAGCAGGCATATCCCATGCCGGGCGCCTTCGCGCAGCAACCCGCAGCAATGCAGCAGGTGCAACAGCAAATGCCTCCTATGCTGCAGCCTGGCATGCCCCCCGTGCAAGAGCCCCAGGCACCCTCGGGCGCGATTCCCCAGAACATACCCGATGCAATGCCAGCGATGGGCCAGGATGTGGGAACCTTGCAGCAGATGGCAGGCGCATCGGCTGCACAGCAGATATCCTATCAACCGAACCCGCAAGGGTATCCGGCTCAATACGCGCCGCAAACGGGATATGCGCAGGCATACCCCCAGCAATACCCGTTGGGATACCAGCAGCCGTACCAACAGATGCCCCAGGCGCAGTACAACCCATGGGCCCAGCAGATGCCTCCGCAGCCTTACCAACAGTGGCCGCAAAGTTTTCAACAGCAGCCGCTGCCCATGCAGAGTTCTCAACAACCAGCAGCTCAAATGATGTATCCTAATGCGGCGAATCAATATGCACAGCCGCAGCAAGACGTATTTGTGAGCGAGCGCGGCGAAGCGGCACTGGGCTATCTGGCTCAAAACCAAGAGTGTGGCGCAACCGACCTGGCACGAGCGTTTGGAAACTCAGCGCCCACGTGGTCGCGAACGCTCAACGACTTGGCACAGGCCGGCTTGGTAATCAAACATGGCCAGAAATATCATCTGACCGAAATAGGCGGCGCTCGCGTGCGAGCCCAAAGTTAAGGAACGGGAGAAACAGTGGACGAGGAAGCAAGCATCATCCTGGGAGATGCCATCGCCTTTTGCCAGCGCGACGGCCAAGATGCACGCCTCATCAATATGCTGGGACAATCGCGCGCCGTGAGCTTAACCGAGGACACCTTGACGATTGAGGCCCCCTCACGATTTGCCATCGCTCAGCTCAAAAAGCATCAACCAACCATCGAGGCGTACCTAGAAGAGATCGCCTTTGCGCCGATCGCGCTCAATATCGTGGCACCGCAAGGTGCCTCGGCAAATACGGCCCCGGTCACTCACCCGGTAGCGACCGACACCGCAGCGGCAACGCCGGCGCCCGAGCCTCGACGCAACGATGTTTCCCGTGAAACCATGGCACCCCAGCCGACCGCTTCGGTCGCATCGGCGGTAGAGCCAGCCCCCTCGCCCATCCCGACCGCCACGCACATGCCCGTCGCACACGAGGCGACACCCGGCGAGGAATCGGGCATTGCAATCAAAAACACGCTGTCCGCCGACGATTTCCGCCGCATGATGACACAAATGAATGGCAGGCCACCGGCGAAAAGCGCGAGTTCGTCCGCAGCGCCGGCAGCACCTTCGGCGGCCCCGACGGCAGTCGAGAAAAACGCGGACGGGGCACCCCTCGCAGCGAATTCGAAATTCACGTTTGAAAACTTCGTCTTCGGACCGGAGAACAGTCTTGCCTACCGATCGGCGCTCAAATTCGCCATGCTTGCAGACACGCCCGGCACCTGCACGTCGCTGTTCATCTACGGCAAATCGGGCCTGGGCAAGACGCACCTGCTGCTCGCCATCAAAAATGAGCTGGCGGAGAAATCGCCCGAGATCAAGGTGAAGTACGCCAACTCGCAGGCATATCTGGACGACTTGATGACGGAATTCGACCGCCAAAAGAAGAGCAACGCCCCCATTATGCAGGCGTACCACGGCGTCGACGTGCTTATCATCGATGACATCCAGAACATCATTGGCAAGCGCGCGAGCGTGGATTACTTCTTCCAGTTGATGGACGAATTTATCCGCAACAACAAGAAGGTCGTGATCGCCGCCGACCGCGCGCCCAAGGACCTTAATATGGACGAGCGCCTAACCAGTCGCTTTAATGCCGGTCTGCTGTGCCTGGTGGCGGAGCCCAGCTACGAGATGAAGTACAAAATTTTGCAGCGTTATTACGAGAACACGATCGCCGCCGCACCCGAGGCAGGCAACGACTCGCTGCTGGCGGCCTACGGGGGCGACGGCGGACATCTAACCGACGCGCACTTTAAACACATGGCCGAGGTCTCGGGCACCAACATCCGCGAGCTCGAGAGCTTTTGCGAGCGTTGTGCCGGCGAAGCGGGCGATCGCGAGCGCGAGGGCGGGGAGCTCACCTTTGACGACATCGACGCCATCGCCAACCAGTACTTCGACACATCGGCCAAGAAGATCAATGTGCAGACAGTCCAGTCCGTCATCGAGGAACAATACGGTGTGACGCACGAGGAGCTCATCGGGCCTCGCCGCAACGCCAATATCGCCAAGGCGCGCCATATCGCTATCTACCTGGCGATCGAGATGTGCGAGATGACGACGACGGCCGTGGGCGCCGAGTTTGGCAACCGCAACCACTCGACCGTCAGCACGAGCTATAAAAAGGTCCAGAAGATGATTCAGGAAGACCGGGGTGTTACCGAAGACCTCAAGTCGCTGCGCGATAAAATTACACTGCGCTCGTAGGTAAATGGACACACCTGTTGAAAACCTGTCGAAACGGCGGTTATAAGGTGTCAAAAACTCGAGCCGCGGTGATGAAAAGTTTTGCGCAGGTTTTGAACGTGGAAAACATACCCGGTTGCACACAGGTTCCTGTCGATTCTCTTTTTAGGGCTGACCTGCACTTTTAGGAGTAATCAACAGTTTCGTCAGTACTATTACTATTATTAAGATATTTATATCTATAGAAAGGTATTAAAAGATGAAGTTCACCGTCAGCCAGAGCTCGCTTACGCAAGCCATCGGCGTCGTTATGAAAGGCGTCGCTTCGGCATCCACCCTTCCCATTCTGTCGGGCGTGCTCGTTAAGGCACAAGACGGCATCTTGGAATTCCAGACCTCCAACTACACCATCTCGATTCGTCACCGCATTGCGGCTCATGTCGAAGAGGAGGGCGAGATGGTGATTCCCTGCAAGATGCTCTCCAACATCACCAAGACCCTTCCCGATGCCCCGGTCACCTTTGAGCTGTCCGAGCGTCAGGTTTTGATTGGCTGCGAGAAGAGCTCTTTCCGCCTCAACACGCTCGATGCCAACGACTTTCCCGAGTTCCCGGCATACGCCATCGAGAGCGCCGTCGAGCTGCCGACCGATATCCTGTCCGAAATGGTAAGCCGCGTATGGCGCGTAACCTCGACTGACAAGGCCCGCCCCATCCTGGGTGGCGTGCACATGAAGGTCGAGAACAACACCGTGCGCCTGGTGGCGACCGACTCCTTCCGTCTGGCCGTGTGTGATACGCAGGTCGAGACCTCGACCCTCGAAGGTTCCTTTGAGCTCAACGTGCCTGCCGACGCCTTCAACGATGCTCTGAGCATCATGGCAAGCCAGGCGACCATCATGATCGGCGCCACCGACACCCAGGTTGTCTTTGAGGCCGGCAACACCACCTACGTGTCGCGCCGCATCGAGGGCGTATATCCCAATTACAAGCAGCTCATCCCCGATTCGTGCGTGACGAGCGTCAAGATCGACGTAGCCGCCTTTAACGCCGCCCTTAAGCGTGTGGCCGTTATCGCGAGCGCCAACCCCGCTGTCAAGTTTGAGATTGACGTCGAGAACGGCCAGATGGGCCTGTCCTCCATTTCCAACGACCAGGATCTGGCGCAGGAGACGATCGATGTCGAGGCCGAAGGCGAGTCGGGCACCATCGCCTTCAACTACCACTATATCTTTGGCTGCCTCAATGCCCTGTCCAAGGAGAAGGAAATCACGCTGGAGCTCAAGAGCTATTCGCAGGCTGGCATCTTCAAGTCCTACGACAAGATCAACTACCTGTACCTGGTCATGCCGGTACGAATCTAGCACTGCCCATGACCATGTTCGCACGCGATCTTTCCGTTGCGCGCTATCGCAGCTTCGACAGTTATCGCCTTGCCCTGAGCGACGGTGTGACAGTGCTCGCAGGTCCCAACGCGGCGGGAAAGACCAACCTCATAGAGGCGCTGCAGCTACTGACGAGTGGCGCCTCGTTTAGGCATCCGACCGCAGCCGAGCTCGTGCACGACGGCGTGGGCTCATGCAAGGTCGAGCTGAGGCTCGAAGGCGATGGGCGCGTGCTGGACATGGGACTGAGCGTGGAAGATGGCAAGCGTTCGTTTAGTCGCAACGGCAAGCGCTGCGCTGCGTCCGGTGTGCGCGGGGTACTGCCGAGCGTTCTGTTTTGCCCGGACCACCTGGATATGGTCAAGCGGGGTGCCAGCGTGCGCCGCACCGCACTTGATGACTTTGGCGTTCAGCTGAGCGCGCGCTATGCCGATCTGGCTAGTGCCTACGGGCGCTGCGTGACCCAGCGCAATGCCCTGCTCAAGGAGACCTGGTGCTGCCGCGAGATGCTCGGCGCCTGGAACGAATCTATTGCCCGCGCCGGTTCGGCCCTGCTCGTGCACCGTCTGGCTCTGCTCGACCGGCTGTCGGGCCATGTGCGTGACGCCTATGGCCGCGTGGCATCCGGCGAGCCCGCCGGTGTGTCCTATGTGTCCACGCTTGGCGACCTGCCTCGCACCGAGGATCGCGACGAGCTCAGGCGCTGGGCGTATGATCACATGCTCTCGGCGCTCGATGAGCGCGCCGACGAAGAGATTCGCCGCGGCGTGACGCTCGTGGGTCCGCATCGCGACGAGATTGAGTTTTCCGTCGCGGGCCGATCGGCCCGTTCATTTGCCAGCCAGGGCCAGCAGCGAACGCTGGTGCTTGCCTGGAAGGTGGCAGAAGTGGCCGTGGCGCGCGATATCCTGGGCACTGCGCCACTGCTGCTCTTGGACGACGTGATGAGCGAGCTCGACGCCGGGCGCCGAGGCGCTTTTCTGCAGCTGATCGGCGATGATATCCAGACGGTCATAACCACCACCAATCTGGGGTATTTTACCGATGACCTGCTTGATCGAGCCAAGGTGGTGAGCATGGGTGAGACGTGCTAATTACGAGCGCGAGAACGGAATGGTTGCCTTTGGCGGCTTTTTGGATGCCGAGCGTCAGCGCATCCTGGCGGCTGCGACACCTGAGCGCCGCGCGCAAATGGAGGCTGCGGAGGAGTCTCGTGCGGTCTATCACGCCTGGAATGCAGTGTGCTCGGGCACGCGCGAGGGACGCCATGTGACGGGGCTGCGCTACCTGCCCGAGTCCAACGAACTGCTGGTGTACCTCGATTCGCCCTCATGGACGCAGGAGATGACACTTTTGCGCGAGATTATCCGCGCGCGCATGGAGCGCGCCGGCGCGCATGTCGACGGCCTGGTGTTCAAGACGACCGCCCCCGGCCACACACCGCCCGCTGCAAAAGAGCGCCTGCGCCCGGCCGTGGCCGAGCGTCCGCCGGCTCCGCATGCAGACCTAAGCGGTGCCGAGCGTGCCGAGATCGAGCGCCAGGTGGCGCCCATCGAGGACCAAAAACTGCGCGAGGCCCTCGAGAACGCCATGAGAGCCAGTGCCGAGTGGGCCAAGGGCGTGCAGGGCAAAAAAGAGCCTTAAATCGCATCTGGTGGCCTTGTAGAGCCAAATACCCTCGTTCCCGAGGGTATTTTTTTACGATAAACTAGTAAGGCTGTACACATTTTCTTAACTGAAGGAGGACGTGTGGCAAACGAAAACGATTACGATGGCGGCGAGATTAAGATTCTCGAAGGTCTCGAGGCCGTTCGTAAGCGCCCGGGCATGTACATTGGCTCGACGAGCGCCAGCGGTCTTCATCACCTGGTGTGGGAGATCGTTGACAACTCCGTCGACGAGGCCATGGCCGGTTTCTGCACCGAGATTCAGGTGACGGTCCACGCCGAAAACTCCATCACGGTCGTCGACAACGGGCGCGGCATCCCCGTCGACGAGCATCCTATCAAAAAGATCCCGACGCTCGAGGTCGTCATGACGATCCTGCACGCCGGCGGTAAGTTCGATAACTCGGCCTACAAGGTCTCGGGCGGACTGCACGGCGTGGGCATCTCCGTTGTCAACGCCCTGTCCAAGCGTGTGGTCGTGCAGGTATGCCGCGATGGCAACATCTACGAGATGGAGTTTTCGCGCGGCAAGACCGTCAAGAAGATGGAGGTCGTAGGCACTTCGGAGACGACGGGCACCACTGTCAGCTTCTGGCCCGACGACGAGATCTTCGAGACCTGCATCTACGATTTCGACACGCTGCACAACCGTCTGCAGGAGACGGCATTCCTCAATAAGAACCTCAAGATCGTGCTGACCGACGAGCGCGAGGCGACTCCCCATGTGGAGGAGTTCTGCTATGCCGGCGGCATCATCGACTTCGTCAAGTTCCTCAACGAGGGCAAGGATGTCCCCGAGGCCTTTAAGGAGCCCATCTATATTGAGGGAAAGTCGGACCCGGATGCACCCGTGACCAAGATGGGCGAGGTCGAGGTGTCCTTGCAGTGGAATAGCGGCTACGGTGAGAACGTCATGTCGTTTGCCAACGACATCTACACCCCCGAGGGCGGCATGCACCTCGAGGGCTTCCGTACCGCACTCACCCGCGTGATTAACGATTACGCTCGCAAGCAGAACCTGCTCAAGGAAAAAGACGCCAACCTGACCGGCGACGATGTTCGCGAGGGCCTATCGGCTGTTATCTCGGTCAAGCTGCCCGATCCGCAGTTTGAGGGCCAGACCAAGGCCAAGCTCGGCAGCTCCTATATGCGCGCGCTGACGCTCAAGATCGTGACCGACGGGCTTGCCGATTACCTCGAGGAGCATCCCAAGCCCGCTCGCGAGATCGTCAAGAAGGCCCAACAGGCCTGCAAGGCGCGCAACGCCGCCCGCAAGGCGCGCGAGGCGCCCCGCCGCAAGAGCCTGCTCGAGACGGCGTCGCTGCCCGGCAAGCTCGCCGACTGCTCGGTGCGCGACGCCGAGTTGACTGAGCTCTTTATCGTAGAGGGCGACTCGGCAGGCGGCTCGGCCAAGGACGGCCGTCGCCGAGACATCCAGGCGATCCTACCCCTGCGCGGCAAGATTTTGAACGTCGAGCGCGTGGGCGATCATCGTGCGTTCTCGAGCGACACCATCCAGTCACTCATCACTGCGATCGGCTGCGGCGTCACGACGAGCGCCGGCGACGGCGGCGACTTTGATATCACCAAGGCCCGCTACCACAAGATCATCATCATGACCGATGCAGACGTCGACGGTGCGCATATCCGCATCCTGCTGCTGACGTTCTTCTACAAGTACATGCGCCCGCTGATTGACGCCGGCTACGTTTACGTTGCTTGCCCGCCCATCTTTGGCATCAAGGTGCGTAACAAGATTCACTACGTGTATCCCAACGGCCGCCAGCCCGAAGACGAGATTCTGCGCGACACCATCCAGAGCCTGGGACTGAATCCCGACGACAACGACGAGGACGGCAAGGCCAAGGATGGCAAGATCACTAAGAAGCGCAAGGGCTACACCGTCCAGCGCTACAAGGGCCTGGGCGAGATGGACCCCAAGCAGCTTGCCTCGACGACGATGGACCCCAAGACCCGCATCCTGCAGCGTGTGTCGATCGAGGACGCCGTGGTGGCGGACCGCGCCGTGCGCGAACTGATGGGTTCCGAGGTCGGCTATCGCCGTGAGTACATCGAAAAGCATGCGCATGATGCTCGATTCTTAGACGCCTAGCTTTCCCAGGCACCCCATCTTGCCCTTCAGGATTTCGGGCGCCGCACGCAAGGCGTGCGCCCTCATCCTTCAGGGCAACCTGGGGCACCTGGAAAACCTAGGAGGGTTGCCCGGCATGCCTGGTAATCCGTCTCCGCGGTAGGGAAACTAGTGGACCACGCAAACCATGAGGAGGTAACGTGGCAGACGATATCAACAATAACGAGGGTATGGACGAGGCTGGCGACGCTGGCATGCCCGACGATCTGAAGCGCCTGCTTGCCCGTGCTGAGCAGGGCGAGGACGGCGACCCGGACGCCTATAACCCCGATGCCGATGATGATGAGGAAGAAGACGACGACGGTGAGCTCGAGGAGAGCTTTGGCGAAGTCGACCGTGGCGCCTCGGCCGGCGAGGATATCAACGGCGGCCAGCTCCAGATTTCGGAGTTTGGCCACGAGATGAAGCAGTCGTTTATCGAGTACTCGATGTCGGTCATCACGGCGCGCGCCCTGCCGGACGTGCGCGATGGCTTAAAGCCGGTACACCGTCGCATCCTGTACGCAATGAACGAGAGCGGCATCTACCCCAACCGTCCGCACAAGAAGTCGGCCTGGACGGTCGGCGAAGTTATCGGTAAGTACCATCCGCACGGTGACTTCGCGGTCTACGAGGCCATGGTCCGCCTGGCACAGTGGTTCTCCATGCGCACGCCGCTCATTGACGGTCACGGCAACTTCGGCAACATCGACGGCGACGGCGCCGCCGCCATGCGTTACACCGAGAGCCGTCTGGCAAAGCCCGCCATGGAGCTCCTGCGCGACTTGCAGAAGGACACCGTCGACTGGCAGCCCAACTACGACGAGTCGCTCGCCGAGCCCCAGGCGCTGCCCGCGCGTTTCCCCAACCTGCTGGTCAACGGCAGCCAGGGCATCGCCGTCGGCATGGCCACCAACATCGCCCCGCACAACCTCACCGAGGCGATCGAGGCCACGTGCTACCTTATCGACAACCCCGACGCCACCGTCGACGAGCTCATGCAGATCATGCCCGGTCCGGACTTCCCCACCGGCGCCATCATCATGGGCAGTGCTGGCATTAAGCAGAGCTACGAGACCGGCCGCGGCTCCATCACCGTGCGCGCCAAGGCTCATGTGGAGTCCACCAAGACCGGCCGTAGCCGCCTGGTCTTTACTGAGATTCCCTATATGGTCAACAAGGGCACCCTACAGGAGAAGATCGCCCAGCTCGTCAACGACAAGCGCATCGAGGGTATCTCGGATATGCGCGACGAGTCCAATCAGAAGGGTATCCGTCTAGTCATCGAGCTCAAGAAGGGCGTCATCCCGCAGGTCGTACTCAACAACCTGTACAAGTACACCTCGCTGCAGACGACCTTTGGTGCCAACAACCTGGCGCTTGTCAACGGCGTTCCCAAATGCCTGAGCCTGCGCGAGATGCTGCAGCACTACATCGACCACCAGGTCGACGTCGTCACCCGCCGCACCCGTTTTGACCTCAAGAAGGCACAGGCGCGTGCCCATATCCTCGAGGGCTACCTGATGGCCCTTGACCATATCGACGAGGTCATTAGCATTATCCGCTCCTCGCAGACCGACTCCGAGGCCAGCAGCCGCCTGATCGAGCGCTTTGGCTTTACGCCCGAGCAGACCACGGCCATCCTCGAGATGAAGCTGCGTCGCCTGACCGGCCTGGAGCGCGACAAAATTCAGGAAGAGCTGGACGGCCTGCGCCGCGCCATCGCCTACTACGAGGACCTGCTGGCGCACGAGGAGAAGATTCTGGGCGTCATCAAGGAAGAGATGCGCGAGATCTCCAAGAAGTTCGGCGACAAGCGCCGTACCGAGATCAGCCAGGTTGAGAAGGACCTGGACGTCGAGGACCTCATTGCCGACGAGGACATGGTCGTGACCATCACCCACACCGGCTATGTCAAGCGCATCCCGGTGGCCGCCTACCGCGCCCAAAAGCGCGGCGGCAAGGGCGTGTCGGGCGTCAATCTCAAAGAGGACGACGTTATCGACGAGATGTTTATCGCATCCACGCACGAGTACGTGCTGTTCTTCTCGAGCAAGGGCAAAGTCTATCGACTGAAGGTGCATGAGCTGCCTGTTGGCACGCGCCAGGCGCGCGGCACCGCGATCGTCAACCTGCTGCCTTTCGAGGAGGGCGAGAAGATCGCGAGCGTCATCAGCTGCCGCGAGTTCCCCGCCGACGAGTACCTGATGTTTGCCACCAAGAGCGGCATGGTCAAGAAGACCGTGATGAGCGCCTACGACCGTAGTCGCCGCGATGGCCTGATCGCCATCAACCTGAGGGACGACGACGCGCTGCTCGCTGTACGTCGCGTGCGCGAGGGTGACAAGATCATCATGGCAACCACCGCGGGTAAGGCGATTATGTTCCCCGAGGACCAGGTGCGCGCCACCGGTCGCGATACCAGCGGCGTCCGCGGCATTGGCATGAAGGAAGGCGTGAGCGTTCTTGGCATGGAGATTACTAACGGTAACGGCGACCTGTTTGTCATTACCGAGCGCGGCTACGGCAAACGCACGCCGGTCTCGGATTACCCGGAGCAGAACCGCGGCGGTCAGGGTGTCTACACCATCCAGATGACCGAGCGCAAGGGTAACCTCGCAGCCATGAAGACGGTGGGCCCGCAGCATGAGCTGTTCATCGTGACGGAGGGTGCGACGGTCATTCGCGTCAAGACCGACGAGATCAGCCAAACCGGTCGCGCCACCCAGGGCGTCAAGATGATGACTGTCGACGACAACGACCGCATCTGCGCCGTAGCCCGGATGACGGCCGCCAAAGAGAAGCCCGAAGGCGAAGGCACCGAGGCCGCAGCCGACGCCGAAGAGGCCCCAGTCGACCTAGGCGACGGCAACGATATGCCAGAAAATCTCCTCGACGAGTAAGAGGAACTAGCTGGTAGAAAATATCAGACCCCATATATCGGCGGTCGGCGCACCTGCGCGCCGACCGCTTTTT
>UQTD01000024.1 GCA_900543845.1 uncultured Collinsella sp. | reverse complement strand
GTTAACGGCAGGCCCCGCCGACCGATTGCAAGCGGTCGGCGGGGCCATTGTGGCTCTTGACAGCGGATTGGGTCATATGAGCGAGCGACGTCCAGGACGAACAAGTTGGCATGAAAAAGGCGAGGCATAGACCTTCTGGTCATGTCTCGCCTTTTGAATGACAAATTGTCGTCCTGGGCGGCGCGCAGCGTCGAGCAGTTGCGGCGTTTGGTAAAACGCCGCAACTCCCTAGCTCATCATGGCATTCATCATCTCGTTGGTTGCGGAATCGTCAGCAGACCACTCGCCGTCGTCATTGCAGGAGTACTTGAAGGTGACCTTGGTGTCCTTGGTCTTAGCAGCCTTGGTCACATCGACCATAACCTGACCGGCCATCTTGTACAGCTCGTCATCGGAAGGCATCGAATCGAGCGCGGCGACCTTCTCCTGATACTGGGTGGCAAAATCCTCAACGATCTGGTTCATGGACTTGCAGGTAATGGTGACCTCGGCAGTTGCGGTACCCTTGTCCTCGTCGACCGTCACGTCGCCGATTTTGTAGTCAAAGCCCTCGAGATAGCTCTTGGCGTACTCCTTGGGATCGATGCCCAGCTGCTCGAACTCGTCGCCCGAGGCCTCTTCCAGGCCGGCGAGGAAGTCGCCGCCACCGTTCTTGACCTCGTTAAACTGCGTCGTAAGATCCTCGGTGATAAGCTCCTCAACCGAAGGACCTCCGCAGCCGGAAAGCACAACCACGCACGCGACCAGAACAGCCATCAGGGGCGCAAGCAGCAGCTTCTTCTTCATGACATTCCTCCCAACAAGCGGCACCGCGCTTCCCGACGCGGTGCACGTCGTAACAATAAGGCCATACTAGCCGCTAACGAACACCCCCGGCAAAGCAAAGGCGCAGTCGGCTCGATTTAACGTCCGAACGGTTTACCGGTCCGTCCAACGCGCAATAAAACGTCCCGCCGCATTGTAATAAAAAAGGGCGGTCGAACAATTCGACCACCCTTGCACATCCTTTGGATGTCGCAGTCTACTTGCGGACGACCTTAACGATGGCGTCACCAGCAGCGACGGCAGACTCGGCCTCGACGGTAAGCTCGACGTCGGCGAACTCGGCGGTGTTGGACACAGCCACGACGACGCAGTCCTTGTAGCCGGCAGCAGCGATCTTGGCGCGGTCGATCTTGAGCAAGGGCTGGCCGGCCTTCACGACATCGTCAGCCTTGACGAAGCCCTCGAAGCCGTCGCCGTTCATGTTGACGGTATCGACACCAACGTGCACCAGAACCTCGATGCCGCTATCGGACTGCAGGCCCACGGCGTGACCCATGGTGACGGTCACCTTGCCGTCGCAGGGAGCGTAGACCAGATCGTCCTCGGGCCACACGGCGCAGCCCTTGCCCAGGACCTCACCACCAAAGACGGGATCGGGCACGTCGGCCATCTTGATGACCTTGCCCTTGACGGGCGAGCACAGCACGTCGGCGCCGGCAGAAGCAGAGATGGAAGCGGGAGCTGCAGCAGCGGCAGGCTCAGCCTTCTTCTTAAACATGTCAAACAGACCCATACGTTTTCTCCTCTTGATTAAGCGCAACGTTATGCGCATGCCTATGGTGATTATAGTGCCAAATGGTTCAAATACTAAGGTGGGGACTCGAATCGCGAGCCCTTTCAAGCCCTTCCCAAAACCTTTTCCCCAGTGGCACTCATATTGTCGATTAATCCAGGCCCTCAGCGCCGTTGGACTTGATGATCTTCTGATATGCGAAGAAGCTGTCCTTGCGGCGACGCTTGTAGGTGCCGGTGCCGTCGTCGTACTTATCGACATGGATAAAGCCGTAGCGCTTGCGCATCTCGCCGGTGCCAGCGGAAACCAGGTCGATGGGACCCCACCAGGTGTAGGCAATCAGGTCAACGCCGTCGGCAATGGCCTCGCCCATGGCCTTGATGTGGCTGCGCAAGTAGGCGATGCGATACGGGTCATGGATGGAGCCGTCCTCCTCGACCTCGTCGTAAGCGCCCATGCCGTTCTCGACCACCATCAGCGGAATCTCGTAGCGAGCATAGATCTCGTTAAGGGCGATGCGCAGGCCCAGCGGATCGATCTGCCAACCCCAGTCGGTGGACTCCAGATAGGGATTCTTGCCGCCGAAGGTCATGTTGCCCTCGGTCATCTCGTGATCCTTGTGGGTGCCCACGGTGCCGGACATGTAGTAGCTAAAGGAGTAGAAGTCGACCTTGCCGTCGGCGATATCCTGCAGGTCGCCGTCCTCCATCACAAGCTCAACATCGTTCTCGGCCCAGAAGCGCTTGGCATAGAACGGGTACTTTCCGCGCACCTGCACGTCGGAGCAGTACCAGTTCATGGCGTTCATCTCCTGCTGCGTAGCAAACACGTCGGCCGGATCGCACGTGGCGGCATAGGAGAGGATGAAGCAATCCATGTTGCCCATCTTGAACTGCGGGTAATGCTCGTGGGCATAGCGCACGACGCGGCCGCTGGCGACAAACTGGTGATGCAGCGCCTGCATGCGGGCCTGCGGCGTGGTGTGGACCGCCGAAGCCGGGCCCTCAAAGCCCTGAATCATGCTGGTCTCAAAGAGGTTGCCCATGTCCTGAGTGCCGCAGTTGATCTCGTTGAAGGTGAGCCAGAACTTGACCTTGTCCTGGTAACGGTCGAAGACGGTTTGGCAATACTTCTCAAAGAAGCCGATGAGCTCGCGGCTCGCCCAGCCGTTGTACTTCTCGACCAGGTGATAGGGCATCTCGTAGTGCGAGAGGGTCACGAGCGGCTCGATGTTGTGGGCGCGCAAGCAGTCGAAGACGCGGTCGTAGAAGGCGAGGCCGGCCTCGTTGGGCTCAGCATCGTCGCCGTTGGGGAAGATGCGGCTCCAAGAGATGGACATGCGGAACATGTTGAAACCCATCTCGGCGAACAGCGCGATGTCCTCCTCGTAGTGATGGTAGAAATCGATGCCGTCATGGTTGGGGTAGAAACGATCGGGGTCGATGTCGATCGTGATCTGGCGCGGCTCCTTGTAGCTGCCGCCCAGGAAGTGGTCGTCGACGGAAGGACCGCGGCCGTCCACGTTCCAAGCGCCCTCAAACTGGTTGGCGGCGGTGGCGCCACCCCAATAGAAGCCCTCGGGGAACTTGATGTTTGCCATGAGCATCTCCTTTGCATCGCGGGTCGATAAGCCGAGTATCGCCTGCGCACGGGACGGGCGGAAGCGGGCGCGCCAAACCCGACACTTCTTTTCGCGCCCACGGACCGACGCCGCCCCGTCCCTGATACTTCCTGATACCGACCGAAACGTGCCAAAATAAACCTGTCCCTTTTTG
The DNA here is from genome assembly GCA_900543845.1 of uncultured Collinsella sp. Lineage (GTDB taxonomy): Bacteria > Actinomycetota > Coriobacteriia > Coriobacteriales > Coriobacteriaceae > Collinsella. The sequence goes on along the minus strand of UQTD01000024.1, from coordinate 22,366 downwards.
GCAGGTTTGGCGAGTGTGGGAGTTCGTATGGATATCAAACGCAAGATTTCCGAGGCACAGGGCCTTACCCCTACCGAGCAACAGCTCGGCATTGCAGCCCTTGCCATCGGCGAGGACATCCGCGGACTTTCTATTAAGGAATTTGCCGCGCGCACCAATGTTTCTGTTGCGAGCGTGCACCGTTTTTGCAAAAAGCTCGGCCTCGAGGGCTTTAAGGATCTCAAAGTCGAGCTCATCCGCCTGGCAACCGAATCGGGCAATCGGCGCGACGTGGACATCAACTTTCCCTTCGACGCCACGTCCACCCCTGCGCAGGTTATGGAGCGCATGGAGGGGCTCTACCAGACCACGCTGGCCGAAACGCAGGAACTGCTCGACCCCACGCAGCTTGACCACGCCGCCAAGCTCATCGCGAACGCCCGACAGGTCGACATCTACACGGGCTCGCACAACCTCTATCCAGCGGGAATGTTCCGCGATCGCCTGCTCTCCGCCGGTAAAAGCGCGACGTGCCACAACGGTGGCGAGGCCCAGGTGCGAACGGCGCTCGCCTCGGGTCCCGACCATGCGGCAATCGTCATCTCCTACAGCGGCCTTGCCCCCAACCTCAAGGACATCTTGCCGATCCTCAGCAGTCGGCATGTCCCAGTCATCGTCATCGGCACACCTTATTGCGCGCGCATTCACCCCGGCTTTGCCGCCTACCTTACGGTGAGTGACCACGAGAGCATGACGCATCGCATCACGCAGTTCGCCAGCCACATCGCCGTGCAATACGTGCTCGATTCGCTCTACAGCAGCTACTTCGCCAAAGATTACGCCCGCTGCTCCGAGTTCCTAGAGCGCTCATTCCCCTACACCCGCCTCCCGGGGCTCAAGTAGCGACGAGCGTGGTTCTCGGACGCCTATCTAACGAGAGCAAGTAGTCATTGGGGACGTTCTTAAACGACTAGTCAAACAAGAACGTCCCCAACGACTAGTCAAACAAGAACGTCCCCAACGACTACCCATCCGGAGCAAGACAACGCCGCAGGTAGAGAACGGACAGCGAGCGACGTCCAGGGCGAACAAGTTGGCATGAAAAAGGCGAGGCATTGACCTTCTGGTCATGCCTCGCCTTTCGAATGACAAATTGTCGCCCTGGGCGGCGCGCAGCGTCGGCCGGTTACGGCGTTTGGTAAAACGCCGTAACTACTCTCGGGCTCCGTACTGCTCGTAGTAAGCGTCGATGGCGGCCTTGAGCTCGTCGTCGATGACGACCTTACCGTCAATCTCGTGGTTGTAGAGGGTCTCGACGACCTCGGCCATGGAGACGATGCTCGCGACGGGGAAACCGTACTTGGCCTCGATCTCCTTCTGCGCGGTGGTCACGCCACCCTTGCCGACCTCCATGCGGTTGAGGGACACGATCAGGCCCTTGATCTCAACATCAGCAGCAGCCTTAACCTTGGGATAGGTCTCGTCGATGGACTTGCCGCTGGTGGTGACATCCTCGACCATGACCACGCGGTCGCCGTCCTGGGGCTCGTAGCCCAACAGGTTGCCCTTATCGGCACCGTGGTCCTTGGCCTCCTTACGGTCGCAGCAGTACTTGACCTCCTTGCCGTACAGCTCGTGGTAGGCAATTGCGGTCACGACGGCCAGGGGAATGCCCTTGTAGGCCGGCCCAAACAGCACGTCAAAGTCGTCGCCAAAGTTATCGTGGATAGCCTGGGCGTAATACTCGCCCAGCTTCTTGAGCTGATAGCCCGTCACGTAAGCGCCGGCGTTCATAAAGAACGGGGACTGACGGCCGCTCTTGAGCGTAAAGCTGCCGAACTTAAGGACGTCGGACTCGACCATAAACTTGATGAACTCTTGCTTGTAAGCCTCCATGCGGGCTCCTCTCGTAATCGCGTACGTGCTCTCCAGTTTAGCGCAGGCGAAGCGTCGATGCGGGCGCGCTTTGAGGCCACGGCATTCTGTAAAGGCTTTTCGGGATCAATGGTTTTCCGAACAATGGGGTTAATGCCGGCCTTTATCTTTTTTGACAGTCTCGTTTGGCTCGCGCTACACCAGGCGCATGGCCTCCTGGACAGCACCGTAAAGGTTGGCGTCGTTGCCGAGCTCGGCCACCTTTATCTGCGGCACAGGAATGCCAGCAAGGGTCCCTTCGTAACTCGCGAGGGCCAGCGGCATCTGCGCACGCAGGGCATCGACGAGCTCGGGATGGCACGAGATGCCGCCTGCGATCACAAAGACCTCGGGGTCGAGCACGGCCTGCAGGTTGATGAGCTGTCCGTCAAATGCGCGAGCGTAGCGGTCGAGCGCGCGCTGCGCCGCTATGTCGCCATCCGCGATCCACTCAAAGACGCGGCGGCCGTCCACCGGAGAATCCGCAGGCAGGCCCTTCTCGGCAACGGCGGCATCGCGGAGCGCGCGCCAACCGCCCGAGCCCGCAAAGGAGTTTTCCATGCTCGCGGCAGTCGTGGCATCGTTGCGCAAGAAGCTGAACTCGCCTGCAAAGCAGTGCGCTCCGCGCAGGACCTTGCCGTCGATGACGATACCGCCGCCGATGCCCGTGCCGATAGCGAGCACCACGCCAAAACGCGTCCCGCGCAGAGCGCCAGCCGCATACTCACCGAGTGCACAGCACTTACCGTCGTTATTGACGGCAACCGGCACCCCCAGCGCCTCGCGCATGAGCTTTCCCAGTGGGCAGCCGTCCATAAACGTGAGCGCACCGCCGCGATGGATCGTTCCCGTGACATCTCCCTCGTAAATACCGCCGGGTGCGCTCACGCCTACGGCGCTCACGCGCTCACGGTACGGCTCGACGAGCCCGATCAACGCCGAAACGGTCTCCTCAGCCGTGGTAAAGCCCGTCGGCAGGCTCCCGCGCTCGCGGATGGAAAAATCCTCGCCCAGCACAGCCCATTTAACGGCCGTACCGCCCACATCGATTCCAAAGAACTCCTGCATATTCGCCCCTCACATGCCATAGCCCCGAACGCGCATCGCCGCGACCACCACAGGGGCTGCCCTTATGATGGTCGTGCAGCAAATCGCGCCCGGAGCCGATTATCTCTATTAATACGCCTCTACTTTAGTCAGACGAAGCAACATATACTGCTTACTAGGGAGGTCGATGCGGAACTTGCCCTCAAAGGTTCCGGGAAGTTCTTCCTCCGTCATGTCCCATGTGTCCACGACATTCACCTTGTAACGAGCGCCCGCCTCGCCCTCAAACTCACGATACGCCGGACGATTGAACCCAAAGTACATAAGGACATCGGCAGTCCCGTGGCCATGATCGTTGGACATACAGGTGACATCCCAGGTAAACGTACCGTCAAGGATGCCGACCTCATCGGGCACCCAGTCAAAATCGGCCGGCAGCGCCTCCATGTAGCGACGGCAAAAGCCAATGCGATCGGGCGAATCGCCGTAGAGCTTGCCGCCGTGCGCCCACCACAGCTTGGGTCCGCGGTCGACGTAGGTCTCACCGTGGGTCACATAACCGCCACGCAAACTGCCCTCCCAAAAACGACGTACGAGTTCCTGAGCGGTCAGGTTACCCCAGCCCCAGTTGATGTTGCCCTCATAGCCGACCTCGTCGATCAAAACCGGCTTGCTATACTGCGCGCGCAGCATGGTGACGTCCTCGGCTGTGTTCTTGAGGTCGCACCTCTGGTAGCTCACGTGCGTAATCCACGGATGACTGTGGTCAAAGATCTCACGGCAATTGTGGATACTGCGCAGATGACCATACGGGTCGTTCGCCATGATGATACGGGCATAGCGGTCCCAGTCCTCGGCCGGCTTCCACGGCATAAGGTCCCACTCATTGGCGAGGCTCCACCAAATGTTCTTGTATGCCGAGAAGCGACGAGCGACATACGTCAGGTAGAAAATATCCTCCTCGCGCGTCATACGAGAGAAGCCCCAGTCCTCAGGCTTGTCATACGGATGCAAAACGATGAGATCCGCCTGGATACCCAGCTCGTCAAGCTGCTCGATGCGGTGCTCGAGGTTTTCCCAAAACGGCTCATAGAAGCGAAAATGGTCGAAATCGCCCTTCTCGCCTTCATAGGCATACATCGCTGGGTCCTCAACGTTATAGTCGTAGAACTTGGGGAAGACGCACATGCGGATCTTGTTAAAAGGTGCCTCTGCGAGCGTCTCGAGCGTCTGCTCCTGCAGCTGAACATCCTGGTTGGTCCAGGCATAGCATGTGGTGCCAAAGGGCAGGTAGCGCGTTCCATCCTCGTAGGCAAAGTTGAAATCCTCGTCGGTAATGAACGGAGCTCCGTGGGCGAGCACATCCCTTGCCAGCAGCACGCGACCATGATTGGCGCCCGTGGCGGGCACGGCCTCAAAAGAGCCGGCGGCACCATCGAGCTCGGGGTCATTGGAGATCACCGTGTAGTTCCAGACACCGGCACTCTCGGGCATAAAGTTGATTCCGTAGCAGCCATTGCCCTTGTAGAAGCCATGGACCTCAAAGCTGTCCTGGCCATCCGCGCGGTCAAATCGCGCCGACAGCTCGACTTCGACATAGGGATTGCCGGCCGCAGTGCCCGCGAGCTCGAGCTTAAACACCTTGTACTGCTCGACGATAGTCATGATAACGCCTCCAAGTTAAGCGATTGAATAGTCGGAGTCCGTCGGGCAACACGAACGCAGCCCGACGGAATGAAAGAGAGTGGCAAATTACTTGGCGCTCTTGATGAGCATGATGGACACATAGCCCACGGCGATGAGCACGATGGAGATTGGGAACGCCATGAAATAGGAGCCGGTGGCGACAACGATTGCCGAGGTCACGATGGGGCCAAGGATCTGACCGATGGTGTTGGCGATATTGAGGATGCCCAGGTCCTTGCCGGCGTTCTTCTTATCGGGCAGAACATCGACATTGAGCGCCTGGTCCACGGAAGAGTAGATACCGTAGCCAAGTCCGGCGAGCAGAGCAAATCCGTACATGCCGATAACGGACTTAAGTAGCCAGGGCAGGGCGATACCGATACACATCATAATCGTTGCGACGAGGATGATAGGCTTGCGGCGGCCGATCTTGTCGGAGATGGCGCCCGAGGTAAGCGAGGCGACAAGCGACACGACCATGATCACGACGGACATACTCGAAAGAACCGCGCCGGCTTCTGCCACGGGAAGACCGATGTACTTCTCGAGGATGTAGAGCTGATAGCCGTTGATGCAGAAGTAACCGAAGATGAGGAGCAGACGGCCAAAGAGCGCCAGATAAAAGTCGCGGCAGTTCTTGGTGGGCGGAACGAACATGAGCAGCAGCGACTTGAGATTGAGCTTCTCAGACTGCTCGCCCTCGTCAAGAGCGGCAGACTTCTCGCGCGGCCAAATGATGACGGCGAGGATGCCGGTCAGCAACCAAGAGACCGTGCCGATGATAAAGCCAGGAACTGGGTTGGAGAGGAACTGCGTACCGATGATGGTGCCAATCGACTGGCCGGCCGTTGCGCCGCCGCCATAGAATGCGGAGAGCGTGCCGCGCTTGTTAAGCGGGATGCGGTCGGAAAGCACGGCAACAGCAGGGGCAAGCATGCAGTTGAGGCCAATCTGCAGCACGCACCAGGAGGCGACGATCATGGGAAGTGTGGTCGCGACCGAAGTGCTCCAGAAAGCACAGCCGCAGATAAAACCGCCGAGAACGATAAACGGTGTGCGCTTGCCAAAGCGGCTGTGGCAGCGGTCGGAAAGCGCGCCGAAAACGAGATTTGAGAACAGGGCGAAGATCGAACCGACCGAGTTCATCGCCGCGAGAATTGCCTCGGGCTGGCCAATATTAAGGCCGTTAAAACGCTCGGGGAACAAGACGTTGGAGCCGATTGTTCCCGACATCATCCACATGATTCCGAAGATGATAAAGCCGATCATAAAGCGCCATGTCTCGGTTTTGGTCATGGGCTTTCCGGTATCGGGGGCGATGGCGTTCTCGTCAATCGCCGCGGCGGTTTGATTTGCCATGGGATAGATCCTCTCTGTGATGGAATGCGCGAGGGCGCTCGTGCACCAAGGGTCAAGGGGTCAAACCCGCTGGATGCGGCGGCCGTGGAATGGGGTACAGCTGCTCGCGAGCGCCTGTTGGGTTGTTACTTACTAACTAGTAAGTAACTCCACGACCTGTATAGTACGCTTACTAAGTACTTAGTAACCTATAAGAGCGGTAAACGGTTGTTTTGAGCCACTGAACGGCTGAGGTAAGCTATGGGGGGTATACAAAAGGCATTTGGCGGCAATACTCGAGCCGCCCTAAATAAGGCAGCGCGATTTATATGGACACTCAGAAAACTCCCACACCCGCGGCAAAGAAACGCAGCGCTGCGGCGCAGGAACGCCTTGACCAGATTGTTTCGGCGGCCGTGCGGCTTATCAACGCGCGCGGCTTTAACGGCATGTCGCTCCAGGCGGTAGCCGACGAGGTGGGCATCACCCAGGCGGGCGTGCTGCACTACGTGGGCAGCAAGCACGGGCTTTTGGTCGAGGTGATCCATCGCTATTACGATCGCAGCTCAGCCTTAGACGACTATCTCTCCCTCTTTCATCCTGGCGGGGCATTTGAGGGCCAGAGCCCCAAGATTCCCGAATACTGCCGTCTGCTCGTGGCGGAGAACAACAGTCAGCCCGAGCTCGTCATGCTCTTCCAGATGCTCAATACCGAGGCCATGAGCACGGAGAGCCCCCTGCACGAGTATTTCAACGACCGCTCGCGCGGAGCTATCGAGCCCGAGCCCGATGTTAACTGGAGCGTTCCCGAGGGAATCGACGCCACCGAAGCCATCTCGTGCGCGCTGGCGGCGATGTACGGATTGGAAGGCCGTTGGGTGGCGCGACCCGACGAGATCGACTATCCCGCCGAGTGGTCTAAGTTCGAGGACATCCTCTTTCCCCTTCCCCTCTGGGAGGGCTACCGTTAAGAGCGGCGGTATGCAATCGCCATTACCAACCGCAACGGCTGTGTCGATACAAAAAGGTCCGGGCTACCACCCGGGCCTTTTCTCTTGCGTTATTCCGTTTTCCTTAACGCGCCGGCGAGACCACGAGCAGCGCGTCGTGCTCAAAGGGATGCTGAGCCACGCGCACGGTGCCGTCACCGTTGTCGCGAACGGGCAGCTTGGCGATGCGCTTGTCCTCCATGTCGAGGACCGTCGCCGTCCAGCCGCGCGCGCCGTCGAGCTTAAACTTGAGCGCCGTGGTGCGCGGCAGGTACGTGACGACGCGATCACCAACGCGCGCCACGCGAATGGCCTCGCGTGAATCATCGAGAAGCTCCTGCGCGGGGACCACGGCAAGTGCGTCGTCGCCAGCCGTAGCACCCAGACCGGCAAGCACGTGCTCGATCGCGCCAAAGTCCCAAACGCCCGCAAATTGCAGGCACTCCTGCCAGCGGAACGGCATGTCGAAGCCCTCGCCCAGCACCGAGCCCTGGCTCTTGCTGGTCTGCCAGTTCCAAACACCGTGCGCGCCATAGGTCACGCCGGCGCTCGCACCGGCAAGAATCGACGACCACACGCTCGCGCGGCAGTCCTGTGCGGTGAAGCGCCAGTACACGTTGCGCGACGCACCCATCTGCTCGTAACAGGGCTCGGAGTTGACCATCGGCTTTTTGGGATAGTTGGCGATAAAGTCCTGCGGCAGGCGCCAGGCCTCGGGCTGGCCCTCGTAGTTGTGACCGGGCTGGAACATGTAAAAGTCCAGGCGCTCCAGGTACTGTGACGGAATGGTGCGGTTGCCGCGGTTGATATGCATGGTGCGCAACGCCTCGGGCGCGCGCTTGATGACCTCGTCGAGGGCATCCTCGTAATAGGCGATTGCCTCGTCGCTGGTAAAGTCGGTATCGCCCGTCACCACGTAGACGGGGTCGAACTCGCCCAGGTTCTCGACGACGCGGGCAACGTGGGCACGGACCTCCTCGCGCGGCATAACCTCGGCACCGCAATGCTCGGCAATCTTGGCGCCCCAGGTACCAGGCACGTAGTTGCACCACATAAGTACGAGCGCCGGACGAATGCCGTGCTCGACGGCAGCGCGGCACATGGCAGCAGCGCGGTCCCAGTACGCCTGGTTGGGGCGGGACCAATCAAAGTGCACGCCATCCTCGCTGGCGTAGGGCCAAATGCCCAGATCGGGGCAGCAGCGATCCCACTGCGGCAGCGTATTAATCTGCAGCACGTTCATGCCCTGCTCGGCGCGACGGGTCAGATAGTAGTCCCAATCGGCCTCGGTAATGCTCGTAAACGCGCTCCAGCACGTATCGGCAAACCAAAAGAACGGCTTGCCCTCGCACAAAAAGCCGTCCTGACGACCGTTAACGATCAGCTTTCCCAAACTCATCTGCATGTCCTTTCGTTTGATAAAGGAGTTGCGAACCGGCAGATTCTTTCGCGGTAACCCCGCGCGAAAGCCCCTGGCGCTTAGCAAGCCCTTGCGGGCGGGCATCTCCCGTCCCAATCAGTCTACCTTGCAGGAAAGGCCCCGCCGGGCTTGCGCCTGACGGGGCCCTGTCGTGTAGGTAAGGTCGTATGTGACCGAATGGTTTGGCCTTAGGCCTCCATCTCGGCGAGCTCCTCCTTGGAGAAGCCAGTGGCAAAGACGACGGCGGCTGCGATGACAAAGGAGATTGCCATACCGACGATAGCCCAGACGGTGTTCATCTGGCCACCCTGCAGGTAGTTAGTGAAGACCAGGAAGTTGGAGGCACCGCCGGCCAGGTAGTAGGTAACACCCATGAGGCCGGAGAACACAGCGCCGATGGCACCGACGATGAACATACCGAGCATGGTGCGACGGAAGCGCATGAGGATACCGAAGAGCGCAGGCTCGGTGACGCCGCCGGCGATGGCGGAGATGACGTAACCCAGGGCAAGACCCTTCTCGTCGGGGTTCTTCATCTTGAGGAAGGCACCGAAGGCGCAGCCCCAGACGGCGGCCATAGCGCAGTTGGTGGAAACGAAGACGAAGGGGTCGTAGCCGGCGGCGATGATCTGAACCTGAGCGAGCAGGATGACGGGCATGTGCATGCCGCAGACCACGAAGAGCTGCCAGAAGGCGCCGAGGATGGCCATAACGATCAGGATACCGATACCGCCAAGGTCGGCAAGACCAAAGAGGGCATTGGCGATGACGTTGCCGAGCTCGTTACCGATCGGCGCAAGGACGATGAAGGCGATGGGGATCGTGACAATCATGGTGCAGAACGGCGTGAAGACCGTGGACAGCACGTCGGGCATGACCTTCTTAAAGAACTTCTCGATGAAGTAGAGAACCGGCACCGAAAGGATGATCGGCAGGACGGACTGCTGGTAGTTGGCAGCAGCGATCTGGATGCCGTAGACGGAAATGATTCCGCCACCCTCCTGAGTCGCGACACTCACGACAGACGGGGCCATGAGGGCGCCGCCAAGGAGCATGCCGAGCACCGGGGTGGCGCCGAGTTTCTTAGCGGCGGCATATCCCAGGTAGATGGGGATAAAGGTAAACGTGGCCTCGTACAGGGTGGTGTAGAGGAACGTATAGGTCGGATCGGTATCGGAGATAACGCCGAGCATGGTGGGACCGAGGACCGCGGCAATGGTGCGGAACAGACCGCCGGCCATGAGCAGCGGAATCAGCTGGGTCATGGAGCCCGACAGATAGTCGAGGATGATATTGGGCAGGTTCTTGAGCTCGAACTTCTCCTTAGGAGCGTCGAGGTTCTCGTCGACCGCGGCACCCTGCTTGACGCCGGACATGGCGACGAATTCGGCGAGCACCTTGGGCACGTTCTGGCCGATGATGACCTGGAGCTGGCTGCCGGCGAACTGGCAACCCAGAACACCCTTGACCTTCTTGATCTTCTCCACGTCGGCCTTGCTGTTATCCTTGAGCGTCAGACGCAGGCGCGTCATGCAGTTGGTGGCGACGGTAACATTCTCCGCACCGCCCACGAGCTCGAGGACATCGGTGGCAATCTGCTTGTTATCTACTGCCATGGGACCCCTCCCCATATCATCGTGTGCCTAATCGCTTGGGCGCAGGCACGCCTTTGGCCCGGTGACTATAACCCCTTACGGTTACCGAACCCTTGGATACGCTGTCGTAAACAATCTGTTTACTGAACGTTTACAGCGCTTAGTTTACACGCAGCGTTGAATTTGTGGCAGTTTTGCCGTTTGCAGTCCGGTGAACGGTAGGAAATCGGGGGTGAACGTAATTGAATGCCAAAGCATTACATATAGTGCCGTTTATTTATAAATGGCCGTCTACGTGGGATTTTATATAATCTGTCACCCAAATTCCTTGTTGACTCATCAACAAAAGCCCTGCTAGATAGTAGTAAACGAGTGTTTAGTAGTTCATTGAGTGTTTGATGTGACCGTTTACCGAGTTCATCTGCTTATTCTCTAATTCTGTTTTACACTAAACATGTTTAGTTTGTATTGCCGCAAATGCCAACCGCTCGCGGCGCAAAGGAGGCAGCTCATGGAACTCAGATCGTGTACCTACGCAACCGTCACCACCTTGGGCGACTTTGGCCCCTGGATCAGCAAAGTCGTTCTCGACCTACCCTGCACCGTGCGCGCCAACGATGTCGATGCGAACGCTTTCCATATATATGTAGAGCGTCACGAGCGCACGGGCGAGGTCCTGATGCGCAAGGAGCACGGCGCCGACCATGCCGCGCCCTCCGTGGGTTACATCGACGTTCTCGCCGCGTATCCGTGTGACGAGAACGGCCGCAAGCTCGCCGTGGGCACCCATGTGGCACTCGAGGTTGCCGAGCAGCGCCTGACCAAAAAGATCGAAGGCAGCGTCCTGGGCTCGCGCATGCTCGATGACCAGCTGCGCATCACGCAGCTCGCAGCTCTTCCCGGCAACGACGGCGACGACCCCACCTGCGGCCTGGTCTTCGATACCTGTCGCGGCGACATCTGCCCCGCGCTCAAGGGCTGGAGCAATGCCGTACAAAAGACCGCCGTTGATGGCATCGCGCTCGAGTACGGCTTCTTTGAGCCCAGCTTTAAGGCAGAGGACTCGGCCTGCTTCAATCCCTTTGCGCCTGAGGACACGGTCGTGCCCCAAAAGGCCCCGCTCGTGGTGTACCTGCACGGCGCCGGCGAAGGCAAGGGCTCCACGCAGGGCGAGGGCCCCGCGCGCGCCTATATCGGCAACCGCGTGACTGCCCTCTCGCAGCGCCAGATCCAGCGCTACTTTGGCGGCTTTGCCTGGGTGCTCGTGCCGCAGTCGCCCACGTTTTGGATGGATAACGGCGCCGAACAGCTCGGTCACTCCAACCAGAGCATCTACTCCCCCGTGCTCAAGGCACTCATCGACGAGTTTGTCGCCGAGCACGCCGACCGAATCGACACCGACCGCATCGTGGTCGCCGGCCTTTCCAACGGCGGCTTTATGACCCTGCGCCTGTGCGCCGACTACCCCGATTTCTTCGCGGCAGGCCTTCCCTGCTGTGCCCCCTGGTACAACGCCACCGACGAGGACGTAGCTGCGCTCGCCAAGACGCCGCTGTGGTTTACGCACTCCAAGGGCGACGAGCTCGTGTCTCCGCAACAGACCGTGCTGCCGCTCACGGCGCGCCTGCGTGACGCCGGAGCCAACGTGCACCTCACCTACTTTAGCCATGTCGAGGACCTGACCGGCGTGTATCGCGAGGCCGACGGCTCGCCTAAGAAGACGTTCAACCACGGCGTGTGGATCCACCAATTCAACGACCTGTGTTATCAAGACTTCGACGGGGGCAACGTACTTATCGACGGCGAGCCGGTGGGCTGCTGGGAGTGGTCGGCCAGGGTCGATAGGTAATCCGTCCCTTCGCGGGCACTGGGGTTTACCTCTGCAAACGTCCTCGGGCATGCATGGGCTGGCGCTTTGCGCTTCGCGCTGCGCCGGACCATGCCCCCTGCGGAATGTTTGCAGAGGTAAACCCCAGTGCCCGCTATGTTTCCATTGCTGAAACCCTGGCCGGCCGCTTCCGGCAGCACGCCGGGTCGATGGCGATGGGGGCGTGGGTCCCGTCTTGCCTTGCGCGTAACTGGCTGAATTGATTTTGATTGGAGCTGCTCCTATGTCCCAAGAGTTAACTCGGGTGATTGTTACTACTGATATGGAAGTCGACGATATGAACTCACTCGTTCATTTGGCTCTGTATCTTAATGTGCTTGATGTTCAGGCTGTGGTGTATACGGCTTCGCAGTATCACTTTCTTGGCGATGGCGTCCATACGCTCGGCGAGGTGAATTCGCATTGGCGGACTAAGGGACGTCGCTCTTACGAGTGGGCTGTTGTGCCTCATGAGCCCGATCCGCTGGCCGGGGAGCTTCGTGAGTATCGTCCGTTTCCCGAGCATTGGATCGAAAGTCTCTGGAGTAATGAATATGCCCAAGCTTGGCCGCAGCTGCAGGCCAATGCTGTCGCCGCCGACGAGCCGCCGTTTCCTACGCCGGCTCAGATGATCGAGCGTACGTTTGTGGGAAATGTTGCTTTTGAGGGCGATGTGCGCGAGGAAACACCAGGTTCGCGGGTCATCGCCGACGCCATCATGGACGACGACCCGCGCACGCTTTGGCTGCTCAGCTGGGGCGGCATAAATACGATCGTTCGCGCCCTCATGAGCATTTCCGAGCGCTATCGTGATACGCCCGAGTGGCCTTCCGTGCAGCAGCGTGTCTATCAGAAGGTGCGCGTGATGGGCGTTGCCGATGGCGTGGGGCAGGACAATTCGTGGCTCGACCATGGACGCGAGCTCTTTCCCGAGCTCATCTTTTGGTGCGTGCCCTATATGTATGGCGGCTATGTCGACGCCAAGATGGCGCAGCCCGATTCGCTGCCGCTGTTTCAGGCTCCCTGGCCCGAGCAAAACCTCACGCAGGGCAATGGCCCCCTTATGGCGCGCTACATGCTCTATGGCGATGGCAGGGCTTACGAAAACGAACCCGAGCGATTCCAGTTTGGCAAGCATGCCCATCTGGATTGGGGCCTAGAGGGCATGCCCGCGATGCAGTTTGAGCGCGGCGACTTTATGGCCGAAGGCGACAGCATGACCTACATTCCACTACTGCCGTTTGGCCTGCGCGGTATCGATGACCGCAACTTCGACACGCTGCTCGGCCGCATGTTTCTTGACGGGCATCCCGATACGGACGCGCCCGCCGGGTTTGCCGCTATCGGCACGCCCATAGACGGCAACCCCAATCCCTACCTGCGCGCCTATCAGGAAGACTTTGCCGCCCGCGCGCAATGGTGCGCCCATGATCCGGCAGCGTGTTCGCATCCGGCACATGTTGCCGAGGTCACGGCCGACCGCGGCGCCGCAGCCGGTGAGCGTGTCGTCCTTGCAGCGGCCATCGTCGACCCCGACGGCAAGGGCTTCGATGCGCATTGGGATGTCGCCGTGGACCCGTCGAGCTATGCAGGCACGCAGGATCTTTCGCTGTGGCAGGAATGCACGGTGAGCACCGCTTTTGTCGTGCCCGCCGACGCGCAGCCCGGCGACCGCTTCGTGCTCACCCTTACCGTGCAGACGCGCACCGAGCGCCCCTGCAGCCGCTACGCCCAGGTCGCCGTGACCGTGGCATAGCGAGCGGCAGACCCCGCATTCGGCATGGAGTGTCCCCAACTGCCACTCATGTAAGTGCGTCCCCAATGAGTAGGCAGCAGATTATTGGCGCCCGGCGAGCAGCTAATGCTCGCCGGGCGCTTTGCTGACTAGTCGTTTAAGAATGTCCCCAATGACTAGTCAAAAATGGGCCATGTGTCCCAGTTGTGGAGACTCCTTGAGCCGTCTGGGTATCGTGAAAGATCGCGCGCTCGCCCATCATCAAAAGTGACACACGCTACCTGTTGATGGGAGGCAGCCATGGGCTTCTTTGACAAGATGTTCGAGAAGAAAGAGTGCGCGATTTGCGGTACCGAGCTGGGACTTTTGGGAAAGACCAAAATCAACGAAGGCTACCTGTGCAAAGAGTGCGCCGGCAAGCTCTCCCCCTACTTTCACGGCTATCGCTCCAGCACCGCGGACGATATCCGCGAGCAGCTCGCCTACCGCGAGGCCAATGCCGAGCGCTTGGCGTCGTTCAACCCCACGCGCACGCTTTCTGCCGGGCGCACCAACATCATGCTCGACGAAGACGCGGGCCTGCTGATCATCACCTCGCAGAGCCGCTGGCGCGACGCCAATCCCGACATCATCGAGTTCTCGCAGGTACTCGGTTGCGATATGGATATCGACGAGCATCGCACCGAGATTTATCGCGAGACCAAGGACGGCGAGCGCGAGAGCTATAACCCGCCGCGCTACGACCTGGATTACGACTTCAATCTGACCATCCACGTCAACACGCCGTACTTTACCGAAATCAACCTGCGCGTGAACGACTCCACCATCGAGCAGCGCGGTTCCATCGAATACCGCGAGGCCAAGCGCCAGGCAACCGAGGTCCGCGACGCGCTAGTGCAGCTGCGTCAGGAAACGCGCGACAGCGTCGTGGCCGCCAAGGCCCCCAAGGCCGCGGTCACCTGCCCCTTCTGCGGTGCAACCACCATTCCCGATGCCAGCGGGCGCTGCGAATACTGCGGCGGCGCCATCGGCGCATAGTCTCCGGCACGGAAAGGACCGATCATGGCCTTCGAGAGTGTCAACTATCAGTGCCCCGCATGTGGCGGCCCCCTTCACTTTGCCAGTGCCGAGCAAAAGCTCGTCTGCGACTACTGCGATTCGCGTTTTGAAGTCGAAGAAGTCGAGGCCCTCTATCGCGAGCGCCAGGACAAGGCCGATGCCAAAGCCGATGCCGCAGCCGCGGTCCCCAAGCCTGCTGTCGACGATGCCGTGCAGGAGCTGGCTCAAAACGCCGGCTACATCTGCTCGTCGTGCGGTGCCGAGCTGGTCTCGGACGGCACCGTCGCCGTCACCACCTGCCCGTACTGCGGCAACTCCGCCGTAGCGCCCGGTCAGCTTTCGGGCGACTTCTCACCCGACCTGGTGATCCCGTTTAAACTCGGGCGCGACGATGTCACGGCCGCACTCAAGGAGCACTACAAGGGCAAGATCCTGCTGCCCAAGAGCTTTGTCACCGGCAACCATATCGACGAAGTCCAAGGCGTTTACGTGCCGTTTTGGCTCTACGGCGCCCGCGTTGACGGCGAAGTGTGCTTTGATGCGACCAACGAGACCGTGACTGAGGAATCCGATCGCACCGTCACGACCACCGACCACTACGACGCCTACCGTAAGGGCAATATCTCGTTTGAGCGCGTGCCCGTCGACGGATCGTCCAAGATGCCCGACGGCCATATGGACGCCATCGAGCCGTTTGACTACGACGCGCTGCGCCCGTTTTCGGTCGCGTATATGCCCGGCTACATCGCCAACCGCTACGACGAGGATTGCGAAACCTGCAAGGCGCGCGCCGAGCGTCGTATGGAAGAAAGTACGATCTCGGCCCTGCGCGAGACCGTCGTCGACGAATATGACGATGCCACGGTCGAAAGCAAGCAGCTCGACTACACCTGGGAAGACAGCGACTACGCCCTGTTTCCCGTGTGGATGCTTTCCACCTCGTGGAACGGCAAGAGCTACCTGTTTGCCATGAACGGCCAGACCGGTCGCATGGTCGGCGAGCTCCCCTGCTCCAAGCCCAAGCTCGCCATCGCCTCGGTGCTGTTCTTTGTGATCGGGTTTGTCCTCTCCCAGATTCTCTTTATGGGCGAGAACGCCTTCGATCCGGATTTCCTCACCTTTGATATCGAGGGCATCCTCATCAACATCGTCGCGCCGCTGATCATCGTGGTCATCGCAGACGTGCTGCTGGTGGGCCAGCTCAAGACGGCCAACGAGGCCACCCACGCCGATTACTACTGTGGCGAGCTCGACCTGACCGAGAAGCACGACACCTTCAGCCACACCGAGACCACCGTTGTCATGAAGGACAACAAAGACGATTAACCATTCTGACCAATACCACCCGGCCTTTGACGAGAAAGGAAGATCACCATGGGACTCTTGAAAGCTGGATTGGGAGCTGCCGGCGGCGTCATGGCCGACCAGTGGAAGGAATTTATCTATTGCGAATCGATGCCCGCTGATGTCTTGGCCTGCAAGGGCAGCAAGCGCACCGGCGGCCGCAGCTCCAACACGCGCGGCGAGGACAACGTCATCTCCAACGGCTCGGTCATCGCCGTCAACGACGGCCAGGGCATGCTCGTGGTGCAAAACGGCAAGATCATCGAGGTTGCGCTGGAGCCCGGCGAGTTTGTCTTTGACACCGGCAGCGAGCCGAGCGTCTTTAGCGGCAACCTGGGCGACTCCATCAAGGAGACGTTCGCCAATATCGGCAGCCGCTTTACCTTTGGCGGCGACGCGGGCAAAGACCAGCGCGTCTACTTCATCAACACCAAGGAGATCATCGGCAACAAGTACGGCACCGCCTCGCCTGTGCCCTTCCGCGTGGTCGATAACAACATTGGCCTGGATGTCGACATCTCCGTTCGCTGCAACGGCGAGTATTCGTACCGCATCACCAACCCGCTGCTGTTCTACACCAACGTGTGCGGCAACGTGACCGATAGCTACACGCGCGATAAGATCGACAGCCAGCTTAAGTCCGAGCTGCTCACCGCCCTGCAGCCCGCCTTTGCCAAGATATCGGAGATGGGCATCCGCTACAGCGCCATCCCCGGGCACACCACCGAGCTCGCCCGCGCGCTCAACGAGGTCCTCTCCGCCGACTGGCGCGACCTGCGCGGCGTCGAGATCGTGAGCTTTGGCGTCAACTCCATCGCCGCCTCGCAAGAAGACGAGCAAATGATCAAGGACCTGCAGAAGGCCGCGGTCATGCGCGATCCCACCATGGCAGCCGCCAACATCGCCAGCGCCCAGAGCGATGCGATGCGCGCAGCAGCCGCCAACCCCAACGGCGCGATGGCAGGCTTCATGGGCATGGGCATGGCAGGTGGCATGGGCGGCATGAATGCCAGCCAGCTGTTCGCCGCCGGCCAGGCACAGCAGCAGGCTGCCCCACAGCCGACTCCGACACCCGCCCCCGTACCGGCTCCTGCCGCTGCCCCCGCGGCCGGCACGTGGACCTGCAGTTGCGGTGCCACCAACACCGGCAAGTTCTGCCCCGAGTGTGGCAGTCCCGCACCCGCCCCGGCACCGACCAAGTGGTTCTGCCCCAACTGCGGCAGCGAAAACGGCGGCAAGTTCTGCAGCAACTGCGGAACACCCAGGCCCTAGCCCCTCTATCTGGTAATTGGCGGGGGATCCGCCGCCCCCGCATTTGCTTCTATGGGTTTCGTTCGATAAAGGAGGACACCATGAAGACAACGTTCAAAAAGTCCGTACTCGCATTCCTGACATGCGTCCTGGCGCTCGCCTTTGCCCTGACGGGCTGCAGCGGCGGCGGCAAGGACCCCAAGGCCAACTTTGTCGGCAGCTGGCAGTACTCGGGTGGAACCTTGGACGGCGAAGAGCTCACCGATGAGTACATGGATATGCTCAAGGAGTGGGGCCTCAACTGTATCCTGATCCTCGACGAAGACGGCACGGGCGTCCTCGACATGTTCCTTGAGGTCGCCGACCTGAAATGGGAGGCCAAGGACGCCACTACCGTAACGATTACCGCCGAAGATGAGTCGCACGACCTGAAGCTCAAGGACGACAAGCTCGTCCTTGAGGTGGAAGGCGACAAGCTTATCTTTACGAAGTCCGACAAGGACCTGTCCGGTACGGTGAAGAAGGATCGCGAGGCGGCCGAGAAGGAAGAAGAGATCGATGAGGCCGTCGAAGACGACGATGTCCAGAGCGTCGAAATCTCCCCCGCCGTCACCGTCGCCGATGACGACCTGTGCACCATCACCATCACCGAGAAGTTCAAGGACGACTGGGGCGACATCGGCTTTGTCGTCAACATCACCAACAAGAGCGACAAGGACCTGACCTTCTACGCTCCTTCCGGCAAGACCAACGTCAACGGCACCATGAAGGACCCCTGGTTCTCGGCTCACCTGATGCCCGGCACCAACGCCACCGAGGAATTCACGTTCTCGAACGGCGAGCTTGACAGCCTTGACGACCTGGTCAACACGACCATCGGCATCGACGCCTATCTGACCGATTCCTACGAGGACGTCGCCTCCTACAGCGCAACCATCGCGTAACGGCAGACCACGACAGCCGCGGATTGGCGGACGCATCCGCGCACACCAGACGGGGCCGCAGGAGTTGATCCTGCGGCCCCGTCGTTTTTATGCCGATGCGTAACGAGCTTTAGCGCTCCATATTGGGGACGATGCTGCCCTCGGTCACCGCATGCACGGCAAGACGCATGATGTTGTCGTAGCCGGTCTTGCTTAGAATCTCCGAGATGCGACGCTTGATGGTGCCCTCGCTCATAAACAGCTCGGCCGCAATCTCGCGACGGCTTTTGCCCTCGCAGGCAAGGCGCAAAATCGACAGCTCGACATCGTCGAGAGCCGCCGTGCCCGAAAAAATGCTCTCGGGCGGCTTGGGAAACGTGCAATAGCCCGCCAGCGTGGAGCGCATCACGGCGAACAGCTCGTCGATACCGACGTTCTTGTACACAAAGCTATCGACGCCCGCCTCGCGAGCTTGATCGACAAAGGTGATCTCGGGCATACCGGTCATGATAATGATGCGACACTCGGGCAGCTGCTCCTTGATACGCGCCGCCGCCACGATGCCGTTGGAATCATGCTCGGTGCATACGTCCATCAGTATCATGTCCGGGCGCTCCTTGAGCGCGACACCCAAGGCCTCGGAGGCATCGGCGATGGCGGAAACAACAGTCATATCGGGCTGGTCGCCAACGGAGCGCGCCAGGCTCTCGCGCAGAATGGCCTGGTCTTCGACTATAAGGACGCGAATCATGAGCTTCTCCTCCGAACAGCAGCGTTGGGCGTAAGCGGAATGGATACCGTAAGCGTAAAGGGTGGGGCGGCGTGGACCTCTAGGCTGCCATCCAGATTTTGCGCGACATGCCTCATACCAGGGATACCCGTTCCCTCGCGATACGATACGGGGGCCGGGGACCCGTCGTTAGAAATCGTCATGCACGCGACGGCGCCAGCATCCGTCCCCTCCTGCCACAGACGCACGTGGACCCGATGCGCCTGAGCATGCTTGGTGGCATTGGTCGAGGCCTCGCGGATAATCTGCAAAAATGCGGCGGCGACACGCGCGTCCTCAGGCAGCGCACCCTCAACATCGATCTGCACGCTCACCAGGCCAAAAGCATGGACGATATCGCCCAGCTGCTCTGCAGGCTCGCTGGCGCCGCCACTGCGCAAATCGGCGGCGATTGAGCGCAGCAACGGGTCAATCTGCTCGAGCGACTCATCGTCCAGACGCCCCTCCTCCAAATAGCGATGAAAAATGGACAGGCGCTGCCCGATCACATCGTGAACGCGGGCGCGCATGCGTAGGTAGGCCGCATTGTCGGCAACCTTTTTAACTTCTTCGATCTGGGACTGGAGCTCTTGGCCCGCAAGCTCAAGCAGGTGGTTGGCTTGCGCCAAGCGGTCATGAGCATGCGCGTACTCTGTCACATCAAGACCGATAATGCGCTCGAACGAACGGCCCGAAACCATAACACGATCGCACACAAATAGGCGAATCTCGGCGGGAGAGACCTCGACCACCGCACGCGCCTCACCAAAGCGGTCCAGATTAATCCGCATACGGTTCCTGCTGCTTTCGGGCATTTGCATGCTGAGTTTGCGAAGGTCGTTCCATGTGCTGCTCATGTCGCCCAGGTCGGTGGGCATATGGAGCTCTACGAGGTTTTTGCGCATGCAGCGGTTCATGAGCAGCGGACGACCCCTCGAGTCCAGATACAGGATGCCCACGGGAATCACGTTGATGGTCTCGATCGTCGAGAACATGGTGATATCCTCTTGGCGGTTACGGACGTCCATCAAGAGCGCCGCGATGGAACGGAACAGGAAGAACGCTCCCTCTGCGATAAGGACAACGGTCCACGCCGAGCCCATGGCAAGCACCACCGGCGGTGTAACGGCAACGACAAGCAGCAGCTCGACCAGCATGACGGGGCGACGATAGTGCACCATAAGCACCACGCCATAGGCAAAGATCGCGGCATTGAGCCACAACGCTCCGCCCATTGCCCTGGCGCAAACGTCAAGCGGCGCCACCAGATGCGAGCCAGACGACGCGAACAGGATAAGCGCCGAAATCATCAGATGAAGCACAAGGCTCGCCTCGTAGGCGCAAATCACCTTACGGTTATAGGACGAGCGGCGCGATGCGATGAGCGGGACGTGGATCGTCTGCAGACACGCAGCCAGGGCAAAGACAACATCGAGCGCAACGATTTGGGGAAGGATGAGCGAAATCTGCATCGTCACTCACCCGCCCTCGGCATCAAGACGATCATGCGCAGCTGGCCGGGCTCGCCCTCAAAGCGGTATGCCACGTTGCGCCCTTGCAGAGCGCTTTCGAGCTCTTGCGCAGCGGGCGTCTGCGAAAGATCTTCATCATCGTTGGAAAAAAGCGTGGCACGCAGCTCGACACTGCATCGGTCATGGTCGCCCAAGTGATACATAAGCGCCGGATGGTCGGTGGTGTAGGCAAAAAACGCAAAGTCGTACACGCAGTCGTACAGCGCGCTTACCGTACTGGCGTGCAACGGGCGCCGTATGGCGATAATCGAGGCGCAATCGATATCGATGGTGCGCAGGTCGCTTGCGAGCTCGTTGGCAATGAGCTGAATACGGTCGCGGTCAAAACCGCTCTCCCCGTGCTGCGCCAACGTGAGCGACCCCTTGCGCTTGCAATAGGCGACGAGCATCTTGGCGCGCTGCAGCATGCGGTAACGCTCGTGCGAAGACGCTTCGTCGGTCAACGGCGGCAGCGAGCTCAGCAGGTCGTACATCCCTTCGAGCGCGCGGGCAAGCGCTTGGTCCACGTCTTGGACCAGCAAGGTCTCGGCCTCTTGATCTGCCAAATGCGTCTTAAGGTCGTAGTCGGCGGCGAGCAGCTCGTTTTGACGCTGCAGCTCCATGCGACGATGTGCCAGTTCACGGTTAAGCTCGTTGAGCTCCGACACGTCTTGGGCAAGCAGGGCCGATCCGCCCAGCAGTGGAAAGGCGCGATACATTACATCGGGATCGGACGCCACGGCAAAGGCATGGGCGCGGCCGTGCTCCTGGGTCCGCAACTCCTCGCGCACGCCTACCGGCATTGGCTTTGACACCGGCGTGGCATAGACCTCCTGCAGGTCGCGCGTTAGAACTTTGAGGTCAAGCGGCAAGGTGTCGAAGATGCCGGCGATGTCGTGATACGACGGAATGACACCGCAATCGAGACAGATTTCCATCGCCACCACGCACAGGACGCAATAGACGAGCGAAAAGTTGAGCCTCCATGCCCAGGGCACGCGCAACGCATACGAGATGGCAAAGAATGCGCCACCCAGCAGTACGAGCGCCGCCGTGCCCGAAAAACGCTGGATGCGAAAGGACGAGGACCGACCAACCAGGATAAAAAAGGCCACGAAGTTAAAGGCCGTCCACACTAAGACAGCGAAATAACCCCAACCGTACGTGTAATCGTTGCTCCAGGTGTCGCTTGCACGGTCAAAGCGGAAGACCTGCTGGTGAAAATCGTTGGTGAGCACAAATCCGATAAGCAGGATGGCCACAATCCACAGCGCAGCGCAGTAGCGGCGACCCAGGCGGTGTTGCTCCAGGCCCGCAAGGCGCAGACCACACAACTGGTAGAGCAGCGGAATGAGCGTCATGGGCACGTAGTACAGGTACCACAGCACGGTGGCATAGAACGGCGTGAACGACTTGTACTTGAAAATGACTTCAATCATCCACAGGGCGCAGATGGTGGCGACGGCAACGAGGCGGCGACGCAACACATAGTCCAAACAGCGCAGATAGACCGATACGCCCCAAATCGAAAATACAATTGCAGCGACAAGCAACGGGAGAGAGCTCGAATGGGCGAGCGCATCCACGACCTCTTCGGACACCTCGCTATAGGCAGGCACGGCGTTAGAAAGTTTGGGGTCGGAGGCGAACAGTGCCGGCAAGACTGCCAAAAGTATGAGGAACAGCGCGGTGATAGCGCCGGCGATAGCAAAGACGCGGTGACGGTATACCTGATGTGTTATGCCAACCAGGAATCGCGGCATGGCGAAGAGCCTGCCGCCCCTGGGATCCGCCACGGGTGCGGATCGGGCGGCCGCGTGGCCGATATGTCGCTCGCGGGTACCCATAGTGCTTTTAGTGTACCGACAGGCGGGCCCAAAAAGCGGGCCACATGTCCCAAAATCCGCAGACGGCAAGGCGCCCGGCGAGCATTACCTGC
>UQTD01000023.1 GCA_900543845.1 uncultured Collinsella sp. | reverse complement strand
GGTGTGGGTGCCGCTGCTCGCCGCCTTCGCCGCCGTGGCCGTCACGGTCTATATCTGCATCTGGGTGCTGGCGCTCTGCGTGTGGATCGTCGCGGTGGCACTCGGGGGCGTGGGCGTAGTTGGGCTCCTGCTTGCCGTAAGCGGCGTCATCATCGGCCACTTCCCGTACGCCCTCGCCTCGGCGGGCGTGGGGCTCGGCCTCGTCGGCGTGGCGCTCTTCGTTGGTGCTGGCGCTTGGGCCGCCTCAAAACAAATTGCGCGCCTCTCGGCGCTCTGGGCGAGGAAGGCCGCCTCGCCCTTCTGGAAGGGTAAGGGCGAGAAGGGCGGTGCTGCCGCGCATCTCGCGGCGTAGAAAGGAGTGAGTACCATGACCAGTGCGAAGAAGATCTACCTCGCCGTGGCGGGCGGGCTCGTTGCCGCGGGTGTTGTCCTCGCGGGCATTGGCTTTATCGCTTCGGGTTTCGACCCGGCCGTGTTCACAACCCAAGTCGACACGCGCTACAGCACCATCGTGCTCGGCGGCGTCGAGGTGGACGACCCGACGGGCCTCCCCCTCATCGAGCAGCTCGCCGGAATCGGCGAGGTCGACACCTCCGGCATCACCGCGTCCGAGTCCCCTGCTGCCCCGGAGGCGCCCACCGCTCCCTAAGCATAGCGTGCCCGGACGCCCCGTCCGTCGGGCTGTGCAAGCCTGTGGAACCCGGACCTCAACCCCAACCCAACCGGCCTCGAGCCTGCGTCGATTCGCTCCCCGTCCCGCGCGGGGGCCCATGACGCATACCCAAAATCCATCCGAGGAGAAAGGAGCGCAATGACGACAGCCATGCCCCTCCGCCTTCACGGGGTCACGAAGGCGTACCGCGGGAGGACCGTCCTCGGCCCCATCGACCTCGCCCTCGAGGCGGGGCGCGTCTACGGGCTCATCGGCGAAAACGGCGCCGGGAAGTCAACGCTTATCTGTATCGTCACTGGCACCGCCAGCCCCAGCTCGGGCTCGGTTGAGCTGTTCGGCGAGCGCGGCGGGCGCGGGCTTGCCGCCGCCCGGAGGCGTATGGGCTACATGCCCGACGCGAGCTCGGCCTACCCGGGGCTCTCTGCGCGGGAGAATGGATTTGCAACGGTTGCTTAAACATTTTTTACAGGGACAGCCCTGCGTTCCTGAACTCAACTGGGCTCATGTAGACCAGTGTCGAAGGGGCAGTCGCCCCAGTCCGCGTACCAGACCTGTGTGCCGCCGAGGGAATACTTCCTCCAGTAGGGCCAGTGCGGGACGTCCATCCTCTCTTCCTTTCGGGGCGTCAGGCGCCGGGCCCAAGGCCGCACCTGCGCCCCAACTCCGCCACGAGGGCATCGTTGTCTCTGACCGAGACGATGGCGTCGCCGTCGTAGGGCGCCTCGATGTAGACGCGGTCGAGCGAGTTGGCCGTCCCCGCCCAGAGCGTCCTGGTGCGCCGGACGCCCCGCACGTGGGCGTAGGGTATCACCGAACGCGTCCCAGCGTACACGACGACGAGGCGGTCGCCGTAGAGCTCGAGGCGATTGCTGCGGACGGGAAGGGCAGCCAGGGCCACGAGGGCCGGGATGGGCAGCAGCGCGAGCCAGCCCCATAGGAGCGCGGGACTCGAGCTCAGGAAACACGCGATACACGCCGCGGATAAACCGCCCGCCACAATCACCATGGCCGCTATGAACCACGGGTCTGTCCTGCCGGGGAACACCCGCTCCGGCCGCTCGCCCTTCTCACCCATTACGGCCCTTCCGTCTCTTGCACCCCTCCCGGAACTGTCCGCATCAGTATAGCCAATGCTTTTTCTGATTTGTTGAGAAGCCGACATTTGGGGGCATTTTGGATAGCGAACAGTTCAAACAAGAAGCTGAGAAAATAGAACAAAGCCTGAGTGCCTTGAGAGTCGCCGAGCGCAATGCAGTGATTCCCTTTATGAACGGCGACTTTACCCAATGGGATCTATATCTGGCATCCTCCTCTGAGTATGCGATGAGACTGATAGACGGATTCATCTCCATGCTCGGGTCGAGGAATCTTGTTTGCGTCGCCCAGCTTCTCCGCGCACAGATTGGAGTCTGCCTGCGGACATTCGCGTTATTCGCCGCCGAAGACCGGGATGACTTTCTCCCAAAAGGCTGCCAAGTACCATGGCGTGAGCGTTGGGGTAGTCATCATTCAGCGTGGATACATCCGGATGCGCATAGATCCAGACGATTCCAACGTTCTCGTATTTCCCGTGCAGGTAATCGAAGAGGGCAAGCGACACCATACAGTTGCCGCCGACGGTCACGACTCTGTCGGGGTTTTCTGCCGTAAGCTTCCTCTGCGCATCCTGAATCCCCGCCAGGACTTCGTCCTCGGCATAGATGCGAACTGCCTCCCATTTCTCATGTCCAAGTTTTGGGACGCGTTTCACAATGCCGAGTGGGACCCCTGGACAGTCGGATCACGTGGTGGCCCCCTTTGGAAGGCTTACGAGCATGGTGGTCCCGTTCTCGGAACTTGCTTCGACCTCTACCGTGCCACCGTGAAGCGCTGCAATCTCCCAAACGAGCGCTAGTCCGAGTCCTGCGCCGCCATATGCCCTGCTGCGGGATTTGTCTAGACGAAAGAACGGCTGGAAGATGCTCTCACGGTACTGCTTGGGTATTCCCGGGCCCTGGTCCTCGACTCGCAGGAACACGTGGCTGTCGTTGTCGCAGATGGAGACGTTGACAGTCGAGCCGGGGCGGCTGTAACGGATGGCATTTTCGACCAGGTTGAACACCAGCCGATAGAGGAGCGTGTCGCTCCCGATTACTAAAGCGTCTCCAGCGCAATCGAGGGTTATGTCCTTATCCTCGGCAAGTGGCGCAAGGTCGGTGAGGACCTCTTCGGACAAGGGACCGAGTTCAACAGCGTCCCCGCAAGGAACGCTGCGAAGCTCACTCATCTCGAGTAATGCCTTGGTCATCCGCGACATTCGCTCGGTTTGTTCTTGTAGCAGGCCGAGCAGCTCGGCTGTTTCGGGTTGCAAACCGGAGTGCTCGGAGATGAATAGTTCAATCTGCGCTTGCATAAGGGCGAGCGGGGTGCGCAGCTCGTGTGCGGCGTTGCCGGTAAACTGACGCTGTGCAGAGAATCCTTCGCCAAGACGGGCGATCATGCCGTTGAAAGAGGCGCTGCATCGTTGAAGCTCGGTGGGCACATCTTCACTGAGTCTGATTTCGCTTAGGTTGTCAGGCTGCACACGCTCTACCTGGGCGGCAAAAGCCCGTAGCGGTTTGAGTGCACGGCCGCTCACAAAGTATGCCAGCACGCCGCCAAGGAGTGTGACTCCAGCCGTGATGTACCAGGCTGTCGTGCCAAAAGACTCCTGTGCGTCGTTTACGACGATCGCAACCTTGTCATCGGGGACCGCTTTCGTCGGGTCGAACGCCTGGGGCGACTCTTCGCCGGTTGCGTTAAAGGCCGAGATGTCGCTGCCGATGGCATCCATGTAGCGCATGCCCGTATAGCCGACCAGACAGTTCGTCAGCACGCACGCCGCACACGTCAGCAGTGCCGTCATAATCGTTATGCGCCATTGCAGCGAAAGCCTTTTCATTCTCCATCCTCCATAACGTAGCCCTCTCCAATCCGATTGCGAATCGGGTCGTATCCCAAAGCGCTGCGTAGCTTTTTGCGGAGTGACGAGATGTGAACGCGGATTGCGTTGCTAAAGCTGTTCACGGTGCTATCCCAAACGTGCTCGATAAGCTCCTCTTGACTTACCGGACGCCCCTGATTAAGCATCAGATATTCCAAGATTCCCGTTTCCTTGCGTGTAAGAGATAGAGCCTCGCTGTCCACGGAAGCGATGCGCGCCTTGGTGTCAAAGCGGAGCATTCCACAGGTTAATACTATGTCGCTTTGTGCGAAGCGTCTGAGGGTAAGGCTGCGGATCCTTGCCGCAAGTTCGTCCAGATGAAACGGCTTGGTGAGGTAATCGTTGGCACCGGCATCGAGTCCGGCGACTTTATCGGATACTTCGCCACGCGCGGACAGAATCAGTACCTTGGTCTCGCAGTCGGTTTTCCTAAGTTCCCTGAGCACGGTCATGCCGTCGATACGGGGGAGATTGAGGTCGAGTACCACGAGGTCAAAGACTTCGATGCTCAGCAGATCGAGCGCCTCCCGTCCATCGTGGCAGCAGTCGACGCTGTATGCCAGGTTTCGCAAGCTGCGTGCGATCGTGTCGCACAGTGCTCGCTCGTCTTCGACGATCAAAATACGCATAACAGTCTCCTTGCACATTCCAAATCGCGCTTAACACGGATTTTATAGTCGATATGGTCCAATGGTCGCGTAACGAAAGGAGTGGTTAGGTTGTTCAAAGCGGTAAAACCCGTGGTACAGGTCGCTTTGTTGATCGTCGGAATTGCCATGGTGTGCTTTGGCGTTATGCGTGGCGAGGCGGATGCCGTGCTGGCCAAAGCGATTAGGCTGTGCTTGGAGTGTATCGGAATTGGATAAAAGAGAAAACACTGCGTCGCATGTTTTGGCCCGATTTCGCGGATTCATTCAGGCGGCGGCGACGCTCATCACCAACATTCACCTGCCAAACTTTGCCAAAGGCGGCATCTATCAGGGCGCGGGAAAAACAGTCTGCGTACCTGGACTTAATTGCTATTCGTGTCCCGCGGCATCGGGTGCGTGCCCCATCGGGTCGTTCCAGTCGGTGGTAGGTTCATCCAGGTTCAACTTTTCTTACTACGTCACCGGTACGCTCATTTTGCTAGGCGTGCTGCTGGGACGATTTGTATGCGGGTTTTTGTGCCCGTTTGGCTGGCTGCAGGAACTGCTTTACAAGATCCCCGGCAAAAAGCTTTCGACAAAAAAGCTCAAGGCGCTTACGTATATCAAATACTTCGTGCTGCTGTTTGCTGTGGTATTGCTGCCTGTGCTGGTGGTCAACGACCTGGGGATGGGAGATCCGTTCTTTTGCAAATACGTCTGTCCGCAGGGCGTGCTCGAGGGCGCCATTCCGCTGGCCATTGCCAACGCCGGCATTCGATCTGCGCTGGGGCAGCTCTTTACCTGGAAACTTGCCGTTCTCATTGCCGTGGTAGTGCTGAGTGTTTTGTTCTATCGCCCCTTCTGCAAATGGATTTGCCCGCTCGGCGCATTCTATGCGCTCATGAATAAGGTATCCCTGCTAGGGATTCGGGTCGATGCATGCAAATGCGTCTCGTGCGGCAAGTGTTCAAGGGTTTGTCAGATGGACGTTGATGTGGTCCGCGCGCCCAATCATGCCGAATGCATCCGGTGCGGAAAGTGCATCGGGGCCTGTCCCGTCGATGCCATCAGCTATCGCTATGGCCTGGATGTGTCGGCGGAAAAGCTTCCCTTGACCGCCGATAAAAAGTAAACAAGCTTCGACAAAACGGAGGAATGACTATGAAGCTTTCTAAGATTGCGGCCCTGTTTATGGTGCCGGTGCTGGCCTTGTGTCTTGTGGCGTGCTCGGCACCTGGTGGCAATGCGAGCGAATCTGCGGGCTCCGATTCTAAGATCGCAGAACTCACTGCGCAGAAGCCGGCCAATGCCGACGAGGCCGCTGAGTTGTATACAAAACTCATGCAGAAGGAGAACGATATCTTTTCGAGTGATAACGCGCTGTGGGAAAAGGTATTCAATGCGGCAAATAAAGACTCGGCAATGATTGAGGACGGCAGCAATTACGGCGATTTCCTGCTCAAGACCATCGACGGCGCCAAGGATGAGTTCACGGCGGATGAGCTCAAGACGCTCAAGGCCGGTGCACAGCAGATCAAGGAGATCGAGGACAAGCTCGAGAGCCTGGAGAAGGAGTTCCCCGGCTGTGGAAGCACGCCGAGTGCAGGCGAGAGCGTCGACGCTTCGACCGCTGGCATGACGGCTGGTGCCAATGCTTCGAGCGAGGCGACGAAGTTCCCCAGCTTTACGGGCAAGGACCTGGATGGCAACGACGTGAGCAGCGACGAGCTGTTCTCTAAGAACAAGGTCACCGTCATGAACTTCTGGTTCACCACTTGCAAGCCGTGCGTGGGCGAGCTGGGCGATCTTGAGAAACTGAATCAGGAACTTGCCAAGAAGGGCGGTCAGGTCGTGGGCGTCAATTCCTTTACGCTCGATGGCAACAAGGGCGAGATTGCAGATGCCAAGGACGTGCTGAGCAAGAAGGGCGTGACGTATAAGAACGTCTGGTTCAAGTCGGATAGCGAGGCCGGTAAGTTTACGTCAAATTTGTTCTCGTTCCCGACAACGTATGTCATCGATCAGAATGGCAACATCGTAGGGGATCCAATCGTGGGCGCCATCAGCTCCGCCGAGCAGCGCGCAGCACTCGACAAGCTTATCGACCAGGCGATTGCGAATAGCGAGCAGTAGGTTCGAATGTGGCAAAAGGACAGTCCCTTTGCCACATTGTCAATGCCATGTGCGGGATGGTGCGCCACGCGACGTGCCGTCCCGTTCGTTTTTGTGCGGTTCCCAACATTCCTCACTGGCACCGGCAAAACAGTTTCCATTGATACGGCTCCTAGAGACCCAGAAGGGCACACATAACGGCCTTGATGGTGTGCTGACGGTTCCCTGTCTCACGGAAGATGACCAAAGCGTTGGCCTCAAAGCGCTCGTCGGCAATCTCAAAGCCCTCGGTGATAATCTTGCGGTACAGGTCATTCTTGCGCCAGTTGACTTTTGCTGCTCCCTATTATTCCTGATAGATTAGACCATGGGAGAAGGAGTCGCAGATGACCATGGTGCAAAACGTTGTAGAGAAGCTCCCTTTTTGGGCGCATCTGTCTTCTGACGAGAGGACGCTCGTTTTGGAGCAAGCCGCCTTGCGCACCTTCGATGCCGGCCAGCTTATCGGCGGCAGCGATAGCTCCTGTACCGGCATGTTCCTTATCGTTCAGGGTGGTGTCCGCGTCAGCCTCCTTTCCGAGGAAGGCAAGGAGATCACGCTCTTTAGGATTGGGTGCGGCGAGTGCTGCGTTACAACAGCTTCGTGCGTAATTCGGCAAATCTCCTTTGGCACGTTGGTTGCCGCAACAGAGAAATCCGAGCTCCTTATTGTGCCTATCGGTGTTTGCGAGCATCTTGCCAGCAACAATATTTTCGTCAAAGTCTTTATGCTCGAAGTGGAGGCGCGGCGCTACTCTCAGGTGGTTCGTGTGCTCCAACAGATGCTTTTCCGACGTCTCGACCAGCGTGTTGCCGACTATTTGGTTGAGCGATGCCAGGCAACGGGGTCAATGGAGCTCCGGGTCACTCAAGACGAGCTGGCGCGTGACATCAACTCTGCCCGCGAGGCGGTGACGCGCGTGCTGCGTCGTCTTGCCAATGAAGGTCTTGTCGAGGTGAAGCGCGGGCGAATCCTTGTTCTGGATGTCGACGGTTTGACACGCCTGCCGTAGCGATGGCTTTGCCATGGTGCCTATCCGTCCAGTGCCTGGCACTCGCTCTTAAGAAAAAATTGTCGCATACGGTGACTTGGTCACGGAACCGGTCTGCGCCTTCCGGGCATACTGGCATCAAACGATAGGGCAAGCGAGCAAAGGAGCTCATCATGGGATTGTTCAATCTATTTGCTGGGGTGGATATCAACAAAGGTGTTGAAGAGTGCCGTGCGACCGAAGGTGCGGTGTTGATCGATGTGCGTGGCGCCGATGAGTATCGGCAGGGACATATCCCCGGTGCCATCAACATTCCCCTCGATGTCGTCAATCGCGTGCTTGTCGAGTATCCAAAGAAGGATACGCCTCTGTTCGTGCATTGCCTGAGTGGCGCTCGTAGCGGTCGCGCTGCGAGCTTTCTTCAGCGTGCGGGCTACGTCAACGTGAAGAACATCGGCGGAATCAATAGCTACAGCGGAAAGGTGGTGCGTTAACTATGAAGGTGGTTATCGTGGGGGGCGTTGCTGGCGGTGCATCGGCGGCAGCGCGCTTGCGCAGGCTTGACGAGCAGGCGGAGATTGTCGTTTTTGAGCGCACAGGTTATGTCTCCTATGCTAACTGCGGATTGCCATACTTTATTGGCGGCGTGATTGAGGAGGAGTCTGCGCTCACGCTGCAATCGCCCGAGGGCTTTTGGAATCGATTCCGCATTGCCGTGAAGACGAGCCACGAGGTGATCGCCATTCATCCCGATGTGCATACGGTTGACGTTCGCGACCTGCTCACCGGCGAGGAATTTGTCGAGACATATGACAAGCTGATTCTTTCGCCAGGCGCGCATCCCATTCGCCCCGCTCTTCCGGGAATCGATTTGGATAAGATCTTTAGCCTTCGAACGGTAGAGGACACGCTGCACATTCATGGTTATGTGCAAGAGCATGAGCCGAGGAGCGCCGTGGTGATCGGTGGCGGTTTTATCGGTGTTGAGGCTGCCGAGAACCTGTGTGGCTTGGGTCTCGAGGTGACGCTTTTGCAGCGCCCCGGGCAGCTGATGAACAACCTGGACTACGACATGGCGACGCTGCTTCATGCAGAGGTCCGCGAGCATGGCATTGACCTGCGCCTTCGTGCCGACGTTACGGGCTTTGAGGAGGCCGATGGCCGTGTGGTCACACATGTGGCGGGCGATGAGTCCATTATGGCCGATATGGTGCTACTCGCTATCGGCGTTGCGCCCGAGAGCCATTTGGCAAAGAAAGCTGGTATCGAGCTGGGCATCAAGGGCTCCATTGTGGTGAACGACCGCATGGAGACGTCTGCTCCTGACGTATATGCCGTGGGTGATGCCGTGCAGGTCAAGCATCAGGTGACGGGCGAGGACGCGGTGATTTCCCTTGCAGGCCCCGCTAATAAGCAGGGACGTATCGTCGCAGACGTGATTTGTGGCTTAGACAGTCGCTATCAGGGCTCGCTGGGTTCTTCGGTAATCAAAGTGTTCGACTTGACAGCTGCGAGCACGGGCCTTTCTGTGAAGGCAGCGCGTGCGGCGGGAATCGATTACGAGAGCGTCGTGCTGTCACCTGGATCGCATGCGGGTTATTATCCCGGGGCCACGCCCATGACCATGAAAGTCGTGTTTGAAAGGGAAACCTTGCGTCTGCTGGGCGCGCAGATTGTGGGCATCGATGGCGTGGACAAGCGAATCGATGTGCTGGCGACGGCAATCCAGGCCGGTATTCGGGCCGATAAGCTCAAGGATTTGGATTTGGCTTATGCGCCGCCATATTCTTCGGCGAAAGACCCGGTGAACATGGCCGGTTTTATGATCGAAAACGTGGGCTCGGGCATGCTCAAGCAGTGGCATTGGGAGCAGGAACCGGATCTGCCGCGCGATGGTAGTGTGCAGCTGCTCGATGTCCGTATGGTTGGCGAGTATGACCTCGGACATATCGACGGCTTTGTGAACATTCCCGTCGATGACTTGCGTGCTCGCTTGGGGGAGCTTGACGTGACAAAGCCTGTTTATGTTATTTGCCAAAGTGGTCTTCGCAGCTACATTGGCTGCCGCATCCTCGCTCAGTACGGTTTTGACTGCTATAACTTCTCGGGTGGCTATCGCTTCTTTGCTGCTGTGACTAAAGACCATCGCGGTAGCGATAACGTGATGCCGTGTGGATTGGAAAAGTAAGGCCTTTTGAGCGGCGTGTATGACAATGACAAGATAGAGTAGGACAAACGCGTCGAATACGAACGGCGGGGGAGAGCGGGCAAGTGCGCTCGCGTGGGAGAGGTTGCCGTCCATGTTGGAGCTCAAAGGTATTTGCAAAAGATACGTTACGCAGTCGTTTACGCAGGTGGCGCTCGACAGCGTAAGCCTGTCTTTTCGCGATAACGAGTTCGTGGCCATTCTGGGTCCCTCGGGCTCGGGTAAAACTACGATGCTCAACGTTATCGGTGGACTCGATCACTTTGATTCTGGCGACCTGCTGATCGACGGTATTTCGACCAAAGACTTTCACGATCGCGATTGGGATGCCTACCGCAATAACCGCATTGGCTTTGTGTTCCAGAGCTATAACCTTATCCCACATCAGACCATTTTGGAAAACGTGGAGCTGGCGCTCACGCTCACGGGCGTGGGGCATGCCGAGCGCCGCCAACGTGCGCGCGAGGCGTTGGAGAAAGTCGGCCTGGGCGAGCACGTTAACAAGCGCCCGAGCCAGCTTTCGGGCGGGCAGATGCAGCGCGTGGCCATCGCCCGCGCCCTGATTAACGATCCCGAGATCGTGCTGGCAGACGAGCCGACCGGCGCCTTGGATTCCACAACGTCCGTGCAGGTCATGGACTTGCTCAAAGACGTGGCGCGCGACCGCCTGGTTATCATGGTCACCCACAATCCCGAGCTGGCGTACCAGTACG
Organism: uncultured Collinsella sp.; assembly: GCA_900543845.1. Classification (GTDB taxonomy): domain Bacteria; phylum Actinomycetota; class Coriobacteriia; order Coriobacteriales; family Coriobacteriaceae; genus Collinsella. The sequence goes on along the minus strand of UQTD01000023.1, from coordinate 15,631 downwards.
CCACGCGCATCGTCAACCTGGCGGACGGCAAGATCACCGACGATTCCGATCCTTTCGATGTCGCTGACGCCACGCGCCGCGAGGCAAAGCCTACGCGCAAAACCTCGATGAGCTTTGTGACGGCGCTGGGGCTTTCTGCCCGCAACCTTATGACCAAGAAGGGCCGTACGGCCATGACGGCCTTTGCGGGGTCGATTGGCATTATCGGCATCGCGGCGATTCTTGCGCTGTCCAACGGCGTAAACGGCTACATCAAAAAGGTCGAGGAGGATACGCTCTCGAGCTACCCGCTCACCATTTCCAAGCAGGATTACGACCTGTCGTCCATGATGGGCGGACAGGGGGCCACAGATGACGAGGCGTCCAACGGCGAGGATTCGTCCGACGACGGTACCGACGGCAAGGCTCAGGGAACCGATAAGATTCCCGTGGTCACGGCCGTAAAGGATATGTTTGCAAGTGTTAAGTCCAACGACATGACGAGCTTTAAGGCATGGCTCGATGCCGGTGGCGACGGCATCGATAAAGAAGTCAACGCCATTCAGTATGGCTACGGTGTATCGCCGGTTGTCTATCGTGCCGGCAAGGGCGACGAGAAGCCCGTCCAGCTTGTTCCCAACGCCATGACCGAGGCCATGAGCGGTGGTGCGAGCTCGGCGGCAACGGTGAGTATGGAATCCATGGGAACCTCGGTCTTTAACGAGATGATTGACGACCAGAGCTTGCTCGACAGCCAGTACGATGTCGTCGCCGGTCATTGGCCCACGTCTGCCAACGAAGCCGTGATGGTGCTTTCGAGCCGCGGTACGGTGGGCGATTACACGCTCTACAGCATCGGCGCGCTGGATATCGATGAGCTCAACGACCTGGTTAACAGTGCTATGACGGCCGACGGTGGGGTCGAAGCGCCTGAGACCGGTACCGACTTTACCTACGACGATGCGCTGTCTACCACGTTTAAGGTGCTGTCGCCGGCCGATGCGTATCGCAAAAACGAAGAGACCGGCATGTGGACTGACATGTCTGGCGACGCCGACTTTATGGCCGCCAAGGTTGCCGACGGTATCGACGTGCACATTGTGGGCGTGGTGCGACCCAACGAGACCGCCAACGCGAGTGCGTTGTCCCCGGGTATTGCCTATACGCATGCGCTGACTCGTCAGCTTATGGAGCGCGCCGCCGATTCGCAGATTGTGCAAGAGCAGCTTGCCCACCCCGAGACAGACGTGTTTACCGGCAAGTCTTTCGATGAACTGCAGGGCGAGGCCAAGCAAGGCGTGGATCTGGGCAGTATGTTCAGCGTGGACGAGGCGGCGCTCAAGAGCGCGTTCTCGTTCGATGCGTCTGCGCTCTCGGGTGCGGCCGGCGGTATGGACCTGTCTGGTCTTGACTTGTCCGGGCTGGACATTGACCTTTCGGGCGTTGGGAAGGACATCGACATCAGCGACATCATGGCCAAAGCGCCAGCCCCAGATTTCTCGGGTATCTTTGACGGTCTGGAACTCACGCCCGAGCAAATGCAGCAGGTGGGAACGCTAGCCAACCAGCTGTTTGAGGGCTTTTTGCAGTCTGATCAGTTTAAGGCGCTGACACCCGAAGATCTTAAGGACGCGTCAAAGCTCGCTGCCGCATTCTCGGCATATTTTGAGAATGATGCCGCAGCCCAGCAATGCCTGGGTCAGCTCAAGGCCCTCGGCGGCGATGCCCTGGCCGAGCGCCTGCAACAGGCGATGACCGACTATGTGCAAAAGCAGCTGGCTCCGTATCTGCAGCAGGCTATGGACCAGGTGATGAAGGCAATCAGCGAGCAGATAGCGTCGACGGTATCGTCCCAGCTTAAAGCAGGCGCGGCGGGGCTCATGGGACAGATGGCTACGCAGATGTCGTCGAGTATTGCCAACTTGGCGGGCGCCATGCGTGTCGATGCGAGCGCCTTTGCCAATGCCATTCACTTCAACATGGACGCCGAGGACCTGAGTTCGCTCATGATGAGCTATGCCAAGGCATCGAAGCTCACCTACGACAACAATCTGACCACGTTGGGCTATGCGGATGAGGCAGACCCCATCTCGGTCAAGATTTTCCCGTGCGACTTTGAGGCCAAGGAGCGTGTGCTCGATTACATCGATGCGTACAACAAGCAGGTCAAAGCCGCCGGCCACGATGAACAGGCAATCTCGTACACCGACTACATGGGTATCATCATGGGCTCGGTGACCGACATCGTGAACACCATCAGCTTGGTACTCATCGCATTCGTGAGCATCAGCTTGGTGGTGAGCTCCATCATGATCGGCATCATCACGTATATCAGTGTGCTGGAGCGTAAAAAGGAGATTGGCATCCTGCGCGCGATCGGCGCGTCGAAGCGCAACGTGGCCAACGTATTCAATGCCGAGACCTTTATCGAGGGCCTCATTGCCGGCGTCTTTGCTATTGTCGTCGTGGTGGCCGTGAGCTTTCCGGTCAATGCCTGGGCGCTTGCGGCCAAACAGGTCCCCAACCTGATGAGCCTGCCCGTGCAGGATGCGCTGGTGCTCATTGCAATTTCGGTGCTGCTGACGGTCGTCGCTGGCCTGCTGCCGGCCCGTAGTGCATCCAAAAAGGATCCCGTGGAAGCCCTGCGCTCCGAATAATGCGACAAAAGGGTTGTTCCTTTGTCACATTGAGATTCTTGCGAAATCGGGGTCTAATACTTTTCCGAGAAGTGAACGAGTCAAAATGAACCTCCGAAGCGCTAACGCTTATTGAAGGCGGTTTCCTGCGGTTTTGATTGTTAAATCCTGCGGTTTTGGCGTCAGAAAATGTCGATGCTTCGGGGGTCCAAAAACGGTCGTTCACTTCTTGGAAAAGTATTAGACCTCGCTATATTGGCGGCGTTTGCGAGCGGCAACCAGAGTGCAGCCTCCTAGCTCTTCTTTGCAGAGAGCATGAGCCTAATTTCCGGATGGGTGTATTCGTCGAATTCTTCTGCGGCTTCGGTGTCAAAGGTGTAGTACGACTTGATAGATTCGTCCTCCGTCTTGATGCTGATTTCTTCATATAGGGATCCGGCTAAAAATGCCTGTTTAAATTCATCCGACAGGCTGCATGGCGTGAGGATGCCCGGTGTGGCAACGGAAATGTCCAGCCCGTTGAGCGGGGCGCAGAGTGTCGCGATGTCCTGCTCGGCGCGAGCGAGATTGTCTGCAAGGCTTGCCTCGGGGTCAATCTGACTGGTGTAATCGACGTCCGTGAGCATGCCGTCTGCATCAAAAGAAAGGTAGACATAGGCTGCTTGAGCGCCGAGGTCATTATCGCGCAGATAGCCGATAATGCGGTAGCCGTAGTCGTGATACGACTCGTATGGGTCGTCTGCCGCGACGCGTTCGCACACGGGCTCCAAGGCATCTTGCGCGATGGCGAGCTGCTCGGCGGCTGCAGCCTTTCTTGCCTGAAGCTCGTTATTTCCCTGGACAAACTGCGGGATGTAGACGCCAATCAACACAATGGCGGGCACCACTGCGAGAGCTATGACCTGCTTCTTGACGCTTGGAATCGTCACGCCGTATGCGTTTGCCATGGCCTCGGCATTGCTCGAGGTCTCGGCCAGCACGTCTGCCGCCGTGGCGACTGCCCCTACGGCGCTGGCAACCTCGGCGGCACCGCCCAGGTTGCGCGCGAGATCGTTATCGCTGTTCTTGAGCAGGCGGCCGGCAGCTTGCGTGGCAAGCACGCCGGCGACCTCCGCGGAACGGTCCTTGTTGGTCTGGGCTACCGCAAGCCTGCTCTGCAGTTCCTTCCACTGTTTGCCCTGCATTCCAAAGCGCGGCGCAAGAGCGCAATAGCAAAAGATGGCGAGTTCGATTACGGTGAGTGCGATGGCGGCATATATTCCCGCTGGTTGGAATTCCTTTTGGTGAAACGCGATATCGTTGATCATTTGGAGTGGCAACATCAACAGGCATGCTACGAACGACATGACGAGTGCGGTCGCTGCGATTTTGGGGTATGTGCAGTACCGCTGGATGCGTTTCTTTTCTTGCTCGGTAAGCTGCATGGGGCCTCGACTCTTATCGTTTTTTGGGGGCGATGTGCACACGCTCTTGAGTATAGATGAGTGGAGGACGTCTGTTGTTCATACATAGCGGTCAACAGCGCGCTGTTGGTGATCGTTTGATCGCGAACGTCGTCTTTTGGAGCATGAAGCCGCTGCCGATGCCCGCAAACAGCAAATCGAAGGTGAATGGTTTCCCGAGAAGTGAACGACCTAATTTGGACCCCTGAAGCACCCACGTTTTTCGACGCTAAAACCGCAGGATTTGAGTGATAAAACTGCAGGAATTGGCCTTCCAAAAGTGTCGATACATCGAGGGTCCGATTTCACTCGTTCACTTCGCGGAAAACCATTCACCTTCGTTGCATGAGGCGCCGGATGGAAGGGTGATTATCGTCAAGCTGCTGCCTCTGCCTTGTGAATCATCTGGAGCACAAGGCATAATGCATGTAACAAGGGGGCGGTTCCTTTGTCACATCCGTTGATATGAGAGAAGAGTAGATGATTCTTTCGCTTGCCCCTATGGAGGGGATTACCGGGCATGTGTTCCGTCGCGTGCATGCGGAGTGCTTCGGTGCGCTCGATTGTTATTACACGCCGTTTTTGCCGCCGCCGCGGGTGGGAAACCGCTTTGGCGGCAAGGCGTTTAAGGAGATCGATCCTGCCAATAACCAGGGGCTCAACGTAGTGCCTCAGCTGATGTCTAAGAACGCGGACGAGTTTGTGTGGGCGGCACAGGTGCTCGCCGACATGGGCTATCGCGAGGTCAACCTCAACCTGGGTTGCCCCTCGGGTACGGTTGTTGCCAAGGGCAAGGGCTCGGGTTTCTTGCGTAATCTCGACGAACTTGAGGTGTTCTTGAGCGACGTGTGCGAACGCTCGCCGTTGCCGGTATCGGTCAAGACCAGGCTGGGGCTGGAGAGTGACGACGAATACGAGCGCGTGCTTGACCTGTACTGTCGCATGCCGCTGGCAGAGCTAATCGTGCATCCGCGCGTACAAAAGGACCGCTATACGGGCTCGCCGCGCAAAGAGTTTTATGGCGAGACGTTGGAGCGGGCACCGTTTCCGGTGGCATACAACGGCGACATTTTTGATCTTGAGGATATGGACGCGCTGGTGGAGGCCTATCCTGCTACGCGCCACGTGATGCTGGGACGCGGGTTGCTCGCGAACCCTGCGCTGGCACGCATGGTCAACGGCGGTCCTGTTGCCACAGCAGCCGAGCTGCAGCGTTTCCACGACACGCTGTTTGCGGCATATGCAGAAGAGATTGGCGGTAACGCGGTTTTTCGCATGAAGGAGTGGTGGTTCTACGCCAAATGCGCTTTCGCCGACCCCGCTACCGTTCATAAACTCGTACGCAAGACTAAAAAGGTCGACGAATACCGCGCCGCCGTCGATCGCGTCTTTCGCGAGCAGCCACTTGCACCCATAGCCCGCTTCCACGGCTAGTTGGTCGTTGGGGACGTTCTTTAACGACTAGTCATTTAAGAACGTCCCCAATGGCTGTGTTGCACTAGAGCAGGTTCTCCTGTACCCATTCGATGATGTCACTCGATTCGTAGAGTGGTTTACCGTCGATGAACAGGCAGGGAACCTGGCGTTTTCCACCGACGGCGATGAGCGTCTGCTCGGCATCGGGGTCGGTCGAGATATTGCGCTCGGGAATGGTCACGCCGTTATCGGCAAGGAAACGCTTGACCTTTATGCAATACGGGCAGCCGGTCATAACGTACAGTGCGAGCTCATGATTAGTAGCCATAGGTCTCCAATCGGTTGCGGTTTTGATTGAAATACCCAAAGCCGCCGCGGTCTATGCGCGGGCCAGTGACAACTCGATGGCCTGGACCAGAAACGCCGTGGCTCCGGTGCCGCAGGGCTTGTCGTAGTAGTCAACAAAGCGCTGGTCGGCAAGATAGCCGTGGGCGAGGCCCAGGTACGCTTCGTTCTGGGGTTCGCGTCCCCAGTTGAGACCAATCCAACGACGATGCATCGCGACAAGCTTGCGAGCCTCGCTTCCATCCGCATCGCCGTCGCCCATGGCAATCGAGAGTTGACCCAGAATAGCGCGTTCAAGTTCCTTCATGTCGTTCCATGTCTGAGGATCCATATCCAGTAACGTTTCGTTTGCTGCATCGATAGCCTCATTGCCATAGCGCGCCCGCGCCTCGGCACCGTAGCGCTTCTCGTTTTCCTGCACGGTGCGCCAGCGCTCCAGTTGCGGCAGGACGGCGCCCATGAGCGAGACGGCTTCGTCAAGCGACATGCCGGTGTTTTGCGCCAGCCGCGGGGCACAATCTTCGATCATTGCCTCCATCGTGGTCTCGTAGGTGTACTTGCCGTGGTCGTAGCACCACTTGCAGTAATGGTCGGTCGTGGCGCCCGTGGCATCGGTGCCGCAGTCGTCGGGCGTGAGTATCATGCCGCAGCTCTGACAATAGTGCTCGGGCATTTCGAGCAGGTGAGACAGGGGCTCGCCGGTTACGGCGGCAATGAGCTTCATCATGTCGATGCCCGGTGTGACCTCGCCGCGCTCCCAACGGCTGATGGCCTGGCGTGTGACGAAGAGCTTGGCGGCGAGCTGCTCTTGGGTAAGGTGATGGGCGCGGCGGACAGCGATGAGCTTTTCTGCAAAGGCCATAGCGGCTCCTTTCTGCTGGTTGATGGCTTAAGCATACGCGGCAGCAGGTGCCCTTCCAAGCAACCGTTGGTTGCACGACGGAGGACCGCGGCGAAGAATTGCGCGCAACGCCCCACACCTCCATGCCGTACAATGACCGGCATGGAACCTATCGCACACATACATACCGACCTGCCGCAGAAGTTCGGCATTCCGCGCAACAGCTTTTTGGCGCCTCATCTGCAGGGACGCATCGTCTTTGAGCCGGAATTTGCCTCCAACGCAGCGGTTGAGGGCCTGGACTCCTTCTCTCACCTATGGCTGTTGTGGCGCTTCGAAAACGGAACGCCCGGCGGCACGGCTAAGGACATAGTCGCCGATGCCAAAACGCAGGACAGGTCCGGCACCAACGCAAAATGGTCGAAAACCGTGCGCCCGCCGCGTCTGGGTGGAGCCGAACGCGTGGGCGTGTTTGCTACACGCAGCCCGTTTCGCCCTAATCCCATCGGGCTCACCTGCGTCAAGCTCGACCGCGTGGAGCTTACCGACGACGGCCCCATCATCCATGTGCTGGGAGCAGATCTGCGCGACGGTACGCCCATCTACGACATTAAGCCCTACATTCCGTTTGCGGACTGCCACCCGGATGCGACCGGCGGCTGGATTGAGGATGCTCCGTGGCAAGAGCTCGATGTTGAGTTTCCGCAAGCGCTGCAGGATATGGTCCCGCCCGCAAAGCTCCCCGGCTTGGTCGAAGTCCTTCGCCAAGACCCACGCCGCGCAGGCAGCAAGCACGAGCCAAACCGCATTTACCACTTGGCTTACGCCGGGCTCGACATATCGTTTACAGTCGACGGAGCCAGGTTGACGATAACCGCCATCACCGACGCGCGGGACTAACCAGCCATTCGTCCGCACCCGTCAAATTAAGCGCTAAACCCCGCGCCAAAACCGCCCTTGCTGGTGGACAATAGCGCCTACCAAAACAATCAACTTTGCACGGGAGCTCAGCATGAAATACGACTTTAGCTCGCTTATCGACCGCCACGGCATGGACTCCATCGCCGTTGACTCTTGGGGCGAGATCCCCGGTATGGCTCCGAACGCACCAGACGAGGGCTTCGACCGCATTCCCATGTGGGTGGCCGATATGAACTTCGCCACGGTGCCCACGGTCCAGGAGCACATCATTCAGCGCGCCCAGCACCCCATGTTTGGCTACTTTAACCCGCGTCCCGAGTACTTCGATCGCATCATCGAATGGCAGAGCCGCCGTAATGGCGTCGAGGGCCTGGCACCTGAGCATATCGGCTACGAAAACGGCGTGCTGGGCGGTGTCGTGTCGACGCTGTGCGCGTATGTTCAGCCGGGTGATGCGGTGCTGGTCCACAGTCCCACCTACATTGGTTTTACCAAGTCCATCGAAGCCGCGGGCTATCGTATTGTCCACAGCCCGCTTAAGCTCGACGACCAGGGCGTGTGGCGCATGGACTTTGAGGACATGGAGCGCAAGCTCGCCCAAAACCATATTCATGCCGCGGTGTTCTGCTCGCCGCACAATCCCTGCGGCCGCGTATGGGAGCGCGACGAGATCGAACGTACCATGGACATCTATCGCCAGCACGATTGCGTGGTGATCTCGGATGAGATTTGGTCCGATATCATCCTGCCGGGTCACAAGCATATCCCGACGCAGTCGATGAGCGAGGATGCCCGCATGCGCACGGTTGCCCTCTACGCGCCTAGCAAGACGTTTAACCTGGCGGGTCTGGTCGGCAGCTACCACATTATCTACAACGAGACGCTGCGCGACCGCGTGTGCGCCGTGTCCAACAAGACCCACTACAACGAGATGAATGTCCTCTCCATGCATGCGCTTATCGGTGCCTATCAGCCGCAAGGCTACGAGTGGGTTGATGAGCTCAACCAGGTGCTTGCCGGCAATATCGAGTACTTCTGCAATTACGTGGACGAGCATTTTGAGGGCGTGTCCTATTCGCGTCCGCAGGGCACGTACATGGTGTTTCTGGACTGTACCGAGTGGTGTCGCGAGCATGGTCGCGATATTCAGTGGTTGCTCGACGAGGGGGCGCGCGTGGGCGTTGGCTACCAGGATGGCCGTCCGTTCCACGGGCCCTGCCACATTCGCGTGAATCTGGCGCTGCCGCTTTCGCGCGTAAGGGAAGCGTGCGACCGCTTGGACCGCTACGTTTTTAATGCACGGTAGGCGTGTGCTGCATGCGGGGCCTTGTGCCAGGTCGGCTAGAAGGCCCCGCATGGTAATGCGTCTGTAACCATTGGGCGCTCGAGTGGTTTCATTTGCTATTATTTTTAGCATTTCAGTCTGTAAACAGGTTCGTCTGGAGCTCGATGAAAAGACCCCGTCGCTCGGTTGCCATATCGTTGTTCGTTGCGCTTGTAGTGGCGAGTGCTTTTGTCGTGGCGATAGTTGGCTGCTCTGGGTCGAATGACGAAGCCTCGACGTCTGCATCAAAAGGTCTGGACGCCTCACAGGCCAAAGACGACAACCTTAAGACGCTCAACGTCGGAAGTGACCTCTATCCACCGTTTGTGTATACCGACGAGTACGGCGATATCGTTGGCCTGGATGTCGAGATATTGACCGAGGCTTTGGCCCGCATTGGTTACAAGCCAAAGTACCAGCTGATCGATTGGGAAAAGAAGGAAGAGCTGCTGGCGAGCGGCGAGCTCGATTGCGTCATGGGCAGCTTTAGCATGACGGGTCGCGAAAACGAATATCGTTGGGCCGGTCCGTACCTTGCGAGCCGCCAGGTAGTCGCGGTTGATCCCCAGAGCGATATCTACACGCTTGCCGATCTTGAGGACAAGGTCGTGGCCGTTCAGTCCACCACCAAGCCCGAGGGCATTTTGCTCAATCGTACAAATGAAAATGTTCCGCAGATCAAGGAACTCTACTGCTTTTCGGACCGCTCGTACCTGAACCCGGCGCTCGTCGAGGGTCTGGTCGACGCTATCGCCGCGCATGAGTCCTCGCTGCTCACCTACGAAAAAGACTATGGTGTGACGTATCGCATTTTGGATGAGCCGCTGCTTGAGGTTGGTTTGGGTACCGCTTTCGATATCAACGATACGCGCGGCATCGACGTTAAGCTCACCCATGCCTACCAGGAAATGCTAGCCGACGGCACCATGAAACGCCTGGTGTCAAAGTACTTTGATGACCCTTCGCCCTTTTTGAATATAGAGGGCCTGTCGTGATCGGTGCACCCGACCACGCCGTAGAGAAGCGGGGCAATCGTTCGGCAGGGGCATGGCTCCTTGTCGCCCTGCTGGGGATGGCGCTCTCGGTTGTTGCCGGTATGATGAGCTACGGCTACACGACAGCTCAGGCCGAGCAGCGCTTTGCCGACGTTGTCGATTACGTGGCGACGCAGAGCCTTTCCTACGATGCATTCAACAGCGCCTATACGATCAAAAACCTGATTCGCGTTATGGAGATCGCCGGAGAGACAGCGCGCGATATGGAGCGCGACGGTTCGGTGGATAACGCCATGCTGGAGCAATATGCCGACCAGTTCAACGTGAGCGCACTGATCGTAACGGACGCATCGGGCAACCTGGTGTCTGAGTTCTCGACGGATGGCGTGGGCTACGAGTCGCTTGCTACGTATCTCAAAGAAACGTCCGTGCTGGAGGTGGCAGCCCATCCGCTTAAGTTCTATACCGCCCGTATCACGCTTGCGGATGATTCGGTCGCAGACATTGGCTGCGTGACCCGGCAGGATGGCGAGGGCATCGTTGTCGCAGTGAGACACCAGAGCGCCAAGGCGGTCGCGAGCAATACGCTCAAACTGCAGAGCCTGCTCGGTGGTTACGAGACCATCGACAGTGGCAATATCGTGATCGAAAGCGATGGCAAGGTCGTTGCGACCAATGTCGTTGAACCCACCATATTGGGCGTATTCGATCTGCCTGCAACGGATGTCTTTATTGTCGACGGTATTAAGGATCGATGCCTGCCCGGCAAAGTCCGACTGGTCAACGCCAGCGGCGAGTGGTATTTGGGCACATTTGGAAAAGCGCGCGGGTTCTACGTGTACACCTATGCCTCGGCGCGGCGCTACTTTGAGGTCGTCGCGGCTGTTGCTGCCGGCGTGCTGGTGCTCTGCGGCGGTGTTATAGCCGTTGTTGTGATGGCGCGTCGCCGCGCTGATCGTCGACGTTTGACGGACTTGCTGCAGCAGGAGCGCGACTATGGTGACAGGCTGGCTAAGGCAGCGCGTGAGGCCTCGTCTGCCAACTCGGCAAAGACGGAGTTTCTACGTCGCATGAGCCACGATCTGCGCACGCCCATCAACGGCATTCGCGGCATGGTCGAGGTCGGCGATGCCAATGCGGACGATCTGCAAAAGCAGACCGAGTGCCGCTCAAAAATCTGGACGGCATCGGGACTGCTGCTCGACCTTGCCAACGAGGCGCTCGATATGAGTCGCTTGGAGAGCGGCCAGGTCAATCTGGAACTTGTTCCCACAAACTTGGTGACCCTCACCCGCGAAGTGTGCGATATTCTGGAGCGCCAGGCCGAGGAGCGCCTGGTGACAATTGTCTACGACCAGCAGACGCTTAATCATCCCTATGCGTGGGTGAGCATGACGCACCTCAAGCGTTTGTTGCTCAATATTGCCGGCAATGCCGTCAAGTACAACCGCCAGGGCGGCTATGTCCGCCTGGTGTGCCGCGAGGTGGAGCCGGCGGATGGCATCCCCGTCTATGAATACACGATCGCCGACAACGGTATTGGCATGAGCGAGGAGTTCCAACAGCACCTCTACGAGCCGTTTTGCCGCGAGGAGCAACAGGTGGAAGGTACTTCATCGGGAACTGGCCTGGGCGCGCCTATCGCAAAACAGTTGGTCGAGCTTATGGGCGGAACCATGAGCTTTACGAGCGTCTTGGGGCAGGGGACGACGTTTACCATCTGTCTGCCGTTCGAGAAATGCAAACGCTCCGAGATTCCTCAGGCAGTTCGCGTGGATGGGGGCGATGGCGATGCACTCCAGGGCTTGCGCGTTTTGCTCGTAGAGGATAACGATCTGAATGCCGAGATCGCGCAGTTTACGCTCAGCCGTGCCGGTGCCGTCGTGTCGCATGCTAAGGATGGCGAGTCTGCCGTTGAGGCGTTTGCCGCGAGCGCACCGCACGAGTACGACGTGGTGTTGATGGACACCATGATGCCTGGCATCGATGGCCTTGAGGCCACGCGTCAGATTCGAGCACTCGATCGCGAGGATGCCGCGACCACGCCGATTATCGCCGTGAGCGCCAACGCCTTTGCCGACGATCGCAGGCTTTCGCGCGAGGCGGGCATGAACGCGCGCCTGAGTAAACCCGTGAGCTCGCAGGAGCTCGTTGAGGCGCTTGCGCACATCGCTGCCGACGCTCTATAAGCATATGGCCCGGTTCCAAGGTGGGTTGGAACCGGGCCATATTGCTATTGATGAGGCCTGCTGAGGGGCTTACTTTTCCTGAATCTGCTTACCGCAGAGATGCTCAATCGTAATCTCGTAGAGCTGGACGCCCTTAATGTCCTTGGCGATTTCCTCTTCGACTTCTTCGGCAGAAGGGTAGTACTTAAGCGCGAGCTGGCGGACTTTGTCCTCGATAAACGCGGGGGTGTCATTCGCCAGGCGACAACGGCCAAAGACCACGGTACTCATAACGTAGGGAGCCCAGTCACCGTCCTGGTACCACTCGTTGCCGTAAACGGTAAAGCAGACCTTGTCATCGCGCTTGAGTGCGTCGACCTTGTGGCCAGCCTTGGCGCCATGGAAATAAATCTTGTCGTGCTCGGCGTCAAAGAAGTAGTTGACGGGAATGGCGTACGGGTAGCCATCGTCGCCGTTGACGGCAAAGACGCCGCGCTTGCAGGTAGCGAGCAGTTCGCGCGCTTCCTCGTCGGTGATGGCGCGTTTCTTTCGACGTAAGGGCCTAAACATCGTTGGCTTCCTTTCTGGTCGTGCGTGGTGGTTGAGCACAAACTATAGCGAAACGGATCCGTTTTTCTTGATGCGGGCGAGTATGTTTTTGAGCTTGTTAAAGTCGAGCGGTTTGGACAGATGGGCGTTCATGCCGGCATCGTGTGCCGCCTTGGCGTCCTCGGCAAAGGCGTTGGCGGTGAGCGCGATGATGGGGATATCGGCTGCATCGACCTTCTCGCTCAGACGAATCGCGCGGGTTGCCTCATAGCCGTCCATGCCCGGCATCATGATGTCCATCAGAATCGCATCGAAGCTGCCGGCGGGATGTGACAGGTACAGATCGACGACTTCGTTGCCATTGGCGGCGCGGGTAACCACGACGCCCTCGGATTCTAGCAGCGTCTGGGCGATCTCGGCATTCAATTCGTTGTCTTCGGCGAGCAGCACGTTCATGTCGGCGAGCGAGCAGTCGAGCACCCTCTCGACCGTATCTGCACGCGCCTGAGGGTTCTTGTCGATATCGAGCGGAATCTGGACGTTGAACGTACTCCCCACGCCAACCTCACTCGAAATCTCAATCGTGCCGCCCATCAGGTCAATAAGCGACTTGACGATTGGCATGCCCATGCCGGTTCCTTGGAACTTGCTGCGCGCATCGTCACCTTCTTGGGCAAACGGCTCATAGATATGCTTTAAAAACTTGGGAGCCATGCCAATGCCGGTATCCGAAACGCTAAAGCAAAAGAGCGCGCGCCCGTTATCGAGTGGCTTGGTCTTTGAGCTAAAGGTGACGGAGCCGCCGTGCTTGTTGTACTTAATGCTGTTGTCTAACAGGTTGATCATGATCTGTCGGATATGGGTGGGACTGCCGATCATGTATGGCCCCGTGGCGTACGGCAGACTATTGTCCTGCATTGTGATGCCGTTACTGGACGCGCGGAGCTTGCACAGCACCAGTGTATCGTCACAGAGCTCTTTGAGGTTAAAAGGTGCATGCTCCAGTGTCAGCTTGCGGTCTTCGATTTTGCCCATCTCGAGGATGTCGTTGATCAGCGAAAGCAGGTGATTGGCGGCAACGCGCGCCTTGGCACGGCTCTCGCGGGCGACTTGCATATCGCCTTCCTTCAATTCCTCAATCTCGATAAGGCCCAGGATACCGTTGAGCGGCGTACGGATGTCGTGGCTCATGCGCGTGAGGAATGCCGTCTTAGCGGCGTTGGCGGCATCGGCTTTTTTGCGCTCGGTTCGAGCGCGCACGAGCGCCCAGATGAGCAGGACGATGCCGACCGACAACATACCGATGAGGGTAGCTGCAATGGCGGTGCGGTTGCGATAAAGGAATTGAAGCGTGTTGGATTCCTGGGCCGTGTACGACGTGGAGGAGAAATTGCTTGCGGAGAGCGATTCTCCGGCATTGATGATGCCCTTGTTGATGATTCCCAACAGCTCGGGTTTTCCGCGCGAAATCCAGCACGAGAGCTCACAGGTGTCAGGGAGCTCGGTCGTCTCGCAGTCCTCGAGATCGTAACGGTCACCGATGGTTTTTACGCGTGAACTGGGAGCGACGATGCAGTGCGCCGTTCCCTTCCTGAGGGCGTCGAACGCTTCATCGTCGGATTGGTATTCGGTTACGGTCGCTGTGGGGAACAGACTTTCAAGTGCATTTTTGTTGACAAACGACGATTTGGTACAGGCGATGTTCTGAAGGTCTTTGTTCAGGTTGCTGCCGGTGTGGATGGCGGTGAGGGATATGGTCCCCAACGATATCGACTGCACAACGCCTGTTTGCTCGGCAAACCAGTAATCTCGGTATACCGGCAGCGCAACGTCTACGCTTCCCTTTGACAGGGCCTTTGACATCATCTTGTAGCTATCAAAGGCGACGGTTTTGACCGTAATGCCAAATTTATCGTGTAGCGTCGTCGCAAGCGATGCGAGCGAGCCTTCCATTTCGCCGTTTTCGTCTTCGTTGCAGTAGGGGAGTTTGCCCGTAATGTAGCCGAGCGTGATGGTGTTGTTGTTTGCTTTGAGCCAGGAACATTCGGGGCCGTTGAGCGATGATGAACCGCTGTTTTGGGCCGAGTAGTTAGATTTGACTTCGTCGATATAGCGTGGGTTGACGCGGGCGATTGCCGACATGGCGGCATTGATGTCGTCCATCAGGTCGGAGCGGCTTTTGGGGACGGCAAAATAGTAGTCGCTCGAACCAATGTAGAACATGGGGGAGGCGCTGGGCGACGAGGCCGTGTCGTTCATGATGATGGCATCGACTTCGTTGTTTGCGAGTGCGTCAAAGAGGGCACCGCCAGTGTCGATTTCTTTATAGGTGCAGGTAATGCCTTCGTTGGCGAGCCACTGCTGGCCAACGAAGGTTTGCATAACGTCGGGGTTGCAGCCGATGGTAAGGCCTTGGAGCGCTTGGGGGTCACCCTTGGCCAGATCGTCGCGATCGGGCTTGGCGTAGATGTAGTAGCGCTCGGTGCCCTCGGGGTTCGAGGAAAAGAGCAGCTTTTGGGCGCGTTCCTCGGAGTAGGAGATGTTGGGCATGAGGTCGATCTCGCCCGCCTCGAGCATGTCCATAAGCTCGGCGAAGGTGCCGGAGACGTATTCGTACTGCCAGCCGGGTGTGTAGTACGAGAGGGTCTGGAGGTACTCGTAGCCCCATCCCGAGAGACGCTCGCCGGGGGTGCCGTCCTGGAAGCCCTCGTTGTTGACAAGCCAACCAACGCGGACCGTTTTGACCTGCTGATCGGTATTGGCGGCATAGGCGGGGGCGGGCATGATGGTGCTCAGTACGGCGAGCACGGCAAGCGCGACGGCAAAGGTGCGATATATAACTGAACGAAGGACAGCGGAAGCTCTCACATGCAATCCTAACGAATCGAGACATTACCGCATAAGGATACCAGCTCAGCCTGCCCAGTCGGCAGCTGCGCCGCTAAACGGTCCCGCCCGGCAGTCATTGGGTGTTCCTATAGTTTTGTCAACCGTCGGGGCTACTCCCGGTAGGGC
>UQTD01000022.1 GCA_900543845.1 uncultured Collinsella sp. | reverse complement strand
ATTCAATCTCGAAAACAGCATTGCCCAGTTGACAAAACTATAGGAACACCCCCCTAATCAATCGGATAGGAGGGCCTTAATCGCCAATGCGCCAGACCCAAGACCATCCCCAGCGACCAGTCGTTTAAGAACGTCACCAACGACTACGAAAACCCTGCGCTTCGTAAGCGTTGAGTTTATGAAGATGCAGGGCACCGATAATCCCCCGACCCCATAAGTTGCGGTGGAATACGGACTGTTTTGACCCTTTAAGCAGCAATTCAGTCCCTATTTCACCGCAACTCATTTGGTGCAAAGTAACCTGTCCCCCTTGCACCAATTAGCTGGTGTGGCGCCAGCGAGGGTCGGTGAGCGTACGAGCCACACCCAGCCCAACGGGCAGAAACGCTACGATGAGCACTGCGCGCACAAACCAGCCGAGCATATTGACTGTGTCGAAGGTGCACATGTAATACATAGAGCGATAGAGATACAGACCGGGCACCATAATGACAATCGAAGGCACCGTGAGGGCGATGCGCGGGTAGGTGAGCTTGACTTCGGCCAAGCTTGCCAGCAGACCCGATACCAGCGCGCCGATAAACGCTGCTGCCTCGGGAGGCATTCCCGTGCTGAGGCCCAGGAAGGGAATCATCGTCGGCGCATCGACAAGGGTCAGACGCAGGGTATTGGACACGGCGCCGATCAGCCCAGCTGCCGCGGCCATCTTTACCGGGCTGTTGAACATCACCGAGAAGCCGAATACGCCAACGAAGCTCATCACCACGCGCAGGAGCGTAAGAGCAAGCGGCGAAAGGCCGAGCGGGGCAAAGTCGTCCGGCGCCAGGCCAACACACTCGGCAACCATCCAACCTACGAGGGTCGCCATCACAATAATCGATACGGCATATGAAAGGCGCTCGATACCGCTTCGCATGTCAAGCTTGGCGATGTCGAGGCCTGCCGTAATGAGCGGAAAGCCGGGAATCACAAAGAGCATGGCGCCGATATAGCCTTCTTGGTGCGACATTGCCCCCGGTATGACCTGGCCAAGGCCGAGCAATGCCAGCAGATACGAAACGCAAGCGAGCGCAACACCGGTCGTCAGCGCGCTGAACTGACCAAGGCCTTGCTTGAGAATATGGGAGCGGGCAAAGTTGCCGACACCCGCGCCCACGAACGCGCATGCCATCTCAATAGGACCGCCACCAAGTAAAAAGACAAAGGCGCCACAGGCGCAGGCCGCCGCAAGACCCTGTTGCCAAGGCGCGTAATCAGGTTTTGAACTCTCAACGGTCTTGAGCATCTCGTGATACTCGTGCACCGTGAAGCGACGACCATAGGTCTCGATTTCCTTGAGGAAACTCTCCATCATCCAAATGCGATGGGTATTGACGCCGGTTGTGGGCAAGCTGACGACCTCGTTAAAGCAGTGGCCATCTTCGATGCAGGTGCACTCAAACGATAGGAGACTTAAGTCAACGTGGATGGTCACACCGAGTACGGCGGCGACGCGATTCATGGTATCGCGCACGCGCCAGGCACCCGTTCCGCTCGCAAGCATAAGCATACCGGTGCGGCAGATGATGGATGATTTATCGGTGAGCGGCGCATCGACGGCAAGTTCATCGCCTGCCGTCACGATCTGGTGCCAGTCAGTTTTCATATGGAGCGCGCCGGCACGAACGCCGTGGTGCATGGGGGCTCTCGAAAGCAGCGAGTTAAGGCGCGAAGACTGTGGGGACTCCGTTGATTCGTCCTCAACCTCATCAGTCTCTTCATCGACCAGATCAAAGGAATCAAGCGGCGCTGGCTCGCGGCGGTCGATCAGCTCCTCGTCCTCATCATCAAAGTAGTTGAACTGATCGAGCATGTCCTCTTCAATCGCGCGCTCGCTCGCATCGTCCATCCCGGTGCTCCCTTCCTATCGACTAACCCCCATCCTAAACAGCGACGGCTAAAGGAAACATAAAAGAGACGGCTGTCATGCGAGCCATGCGCGCAATAGCCATTGAGTAGTCATTGGGGACGTTCTTGAATGACTAGTCGTTTAAGAACGTCCCCAACGACTAGTCGTTTAAGAACGTCCCCAATGACTACTCCGACAACGTCGATGTATTGGCAACGCCAGCGAGCGGGTCGCATTTGTGACAAGGTGACGTGAAACGAAAGGGCGCTGACCTTCTGGTCGCGCCCTTGAAGTTGAACGTCAGATTGTCCAAATGCGGCCCGCGCAGCGTCGGGCCGTTACGCGGTTCGTAGAACCGCGTAACTAGTTAGTACATCTTTGCGCCGGCAGGGATGGAGGCATCGAGCTGGATCAGGTTGAGGCGCTCCTCGCCCTCCTCCTCGTGGATGGCGCTGATGAGCATGCCGCAGCTGGGGATACCCATCATCTTGCGCGGAGGCAGGTTGGTGATGGCGAGCAGGGTCTTGCCGACCAGGTCCTCGGGCTCGTAATAATCGTGAATACCGGAGAGAATGGTACGGTCGGTGCCGGTACCGTCATCGAGCGTAAAGTTCAGCAGCTTCTTGGACTTCTTGACGGCCTCGCATGCCTTGACCTTCACGGCGCGGAAATCGCTCTTGGAGAAGGTGTCAAAGTCGACAAACTCCTCAAACAGCGGCTCGACGGCAATCTTGGAATAATCAACCGTGGGCTTGAGCGGCTTGACGAAGGGGCTCGCGGTGTTGCCGGCCTCGGCAGCCTTGGCAGCAGCGGCACCGGACTGGAAACCCTTCTCGGGCTTCATGTGCGGGAACAGCAGCACGTCGCGGATGGAAGCCTGGTTGGTGAGCAGCATGACCACGCGGTCGATACCGATGCCGATGCCGCCCGCGGGAGGCATACCGTACTCGAGGGCGCGCACGTAATCCTCGTCGTACTCCATGGCCTCGTCGTCGCCGCCGGCCTTCTCGGCCATCTGGGCAGCGAAGCGCTCGGCCTGGTCGACCGGGTCGTTGAGCTCGGAGAACGCGTTGGCGTACTCGTGGCCGGCGATGACCAGCTCAAAGCGATGGGTCAGGCGCGGGTCATCCTCAAAGCGCTTGGCAAGCGGGCTGACCTCGATGGGGTAATCGCACACGAAGGTGGGGTTGACGATGGTGTCCTCGCCCAGCTCGTCATAGATCTCGGCGATGATCTTGCCGGCGGTCCACTCGGGCTTGATCTCCAGGCCCTTCTCGCGTGCGGCGGCAGCGAGCTCCTCAACCGGCGTGTCGATGGTGACCGGCTTACCAATCACGTCAGAGACGATATCGGTCATGGAACGACTGGCCCACTCGCCGGACAGGTCGATGGTCTGGCCCTGGTACTCAATAACCTCGGGGTTGCCGATAGCCTTGTTAGCGGCCTTAATGACACCCTGGGCGAGCGCCTTCATGCCCTCGAGATCGGAGAAGGCGCGGTAGGCCTCCATCGTGGTGAACTCGGGATTGTGGGTAAGGTCCATACCCTCGTTGCGGAAGATACGACCGATTTCGAACACGCGCTCAAAACCACCGACGATGCAGCGCTTGAGGTGCAGCTCGGTGGCGATACGCAGGTAGCACTCCTGATCGAGCGCGTTGAAGTGCGTGATGAACGGCTTGGCAGTAGCTCCGCCCTGGATGGTCTGCAGGATGGGGGTCTCAACCTCCATGTAGCCATCGGACTCCATAAAGCGGCGGAACGTGGAGAGGATCTGCGAGCGCTTGCGGAAGGTCTCGCGAACGTCGTCGTTGGCGATCAGGTCGACATAGCGCTGACGATAGCGGGTCTCCTTGTCGGAGAGACCGTGGAACTTCTCGGGCAGCGGGCGAACGGCCTTGGACAGCAGCGTCGCACTCTTGGGGGCAACGGAAAGCTGGCCACGCTTGGTGCGCACGACTACACCGGTCACGCCCAGGATATCGCCCAGGTCGAGTGCCTTGAGCGTGTTCCAGGCGGCCTCGTCCATATCGTTGATGCGGCAGAACAGCTGGATCTCGCCGGTCGCGTCGCGCACGACGATGAACATAATCTTGCCCTGACCGCGCTTGGCCACCACACGGCCGCCGATCTTCACGACGTCCTCAGTGTCCTCGCCATCGGTGAGCTCGGCGTACTTAGTCTCGATGTCGACGACGTAGTCCTCAATCTCGGAGTGCTCGGGATACGGGTTCTGGCCCGCCTCGAACAGGGAGGCACGCTTTGCCAGCCGGGTGGCGCGCTCGTCGTTGAGCGTCGATGCCTGATCGGCGGCGTTCTGGTTTTCTGCCATAAGATAGCTCCTCAAACTAAAACGCTCCCCAGGATTCGGTCCCAGGGAGCGAAAACATACCTTTACGCGGGACCGTGGTCTAGCGTGCGATCTTGGCGATGGTGTAGATGCGGGTCTTGCCGGAAGGCGTAACGACCTCGACGGAGTCGCCCTCGCCATGACCAATGATGGCGTGGCCGACCGGAGACTCGTTGGAGATCTTGTGCTCGAGCGAGTTGGTCTCGGTGGTACCGACAAGCGTGACCTCCATGACCTCACCGTTGGGATCAATCAACGAAACGGTGGAACCGATGGAGACGGTCAGATCACCCGTGGTGGCAGCAACCTGGGCGTTGGCGAGAATAGCCTGAATCTCGGCGATGCGAGCAGCATTCTGGGCCTGCTTGTCCTTGGCGGCATCGTACTCGGAGTTCTCCGAAAGGTCGCCGAACGCGCGGGCTTCCTTGATGTCCTCGACGATCTCCTTGGCGTAATCGCCCTCACGCCAAGCGAGCTCCTCGACGAGCTTCTGGCGGCCCTCAGCGGTCAGTACGATCTGGCTTGCGTCCATACGGATATCTCCCCAACTATGATGTAACGATCAACTGTCAACAAAAACGAAAAAGACCGGCTAGCCTGCGGGCAAGCCGGTCAGGTGCTCACCCCAAAGGGATGGGACTACTCTGCGTCCGCGTCGCTGTCCTCTGCCTTCTTTTGCTTGGCAGCAGCGAGCTTGGCCTCGAGCTCTGCGATCTCCTTGTCCTCCTTGGACTCCTCGACCACAACGTCCTCGGCCTGCTTGGTTTCGCCCTTATCGTCGCCCTCCATACCCTCGCGGATATTCTTGACGGTAGAGCCGAGGGACTTACCGAGCTTCGGCAGGTTCTTAGGCCCAAAGATAATCAGGACAACAACGAGAATAATGATGAGCTCAGGAGCCCTCAGTCCAAACATGTAGACCTCCACAATACAGCGAGACAAGCTCGAATGAGTATACCGCGGGTATCGCGGTATCACAACAATAGCTAAAAAAAGGGACCGCAAGAAGCGGTCCCTCCTCATGCTCTGGTCGGGTTGACTGGATTTGAACCAGCGACCCCTGCGTCCCGAACGCAGTGCTCTACCAAACTGAGCCACAACCCGTTAGCTCGACTATAGTAACAAAGATTTCCGTCGTGTGCCAGAGAAATTTTTACTTCTTTGGCGCTTCAATGCGAACCGTGTCGGAAACGAGCTCCGTTGCATAAGCCCACCAGCCGTTTTGTTGAGCGTCTGCCGCAAGATTGACTGCCGTGGCGGCGCTATCGCAGAGAGCAAACGAGCAGGCACCCGAACCGCACACGTTTACGGCAATGGTACCGTCCTGTGAACGAAGCCAGTCAAGCACCGTTTGAATCCGCGGCTCCATCTGCGCGGAAATGACACCCAGGTTGTTGTGGACGAGCGCGTAGGCCGCCTCTGCATCTCCCGAGTGAAGGGCAGATGCGATCGCTCCGGGCTTGTCCGCAGGCGCCGGGGTCTCGTCAAAACGTCGATAGGCTTCAATTGTTGAAACGCTTGCCTCGCGCGGCTTGACCAGCACGACGGGTGTCGCGGGAAGTGCGGGGTACTCGGTTGCCAGCACGTCTCCCCCACCCACGTAAAATGCAGGGCTGGCATGCAAAAAGAAGGGAACGTCGGCGCCAATGCCGCGCGCGATGTTGTCCAGCGCGGAATCGGCACGGTCGATACCCCAACTCTCTGCCAAGGCGACAATGACCGCCGCGGCATCCGTCGAAGGACCGCCCAGGCCGGCACACAACGGGATGCGCTTCTCGATCGTGATGCAGACGTTGGCTTCGCGACCATAATGCTCGGCCATAGCGAGCGCAGCACGATACGCCGTATTCTTTTGCATGGGAAAGTCGGATGTCGGAATCGTCTGGACGGTCAGCGCCTGTGCCGGCGTAACCGTCACGGTATCGACAAGGCCGACGGCTGCCATCAGGGAATCGACCTTATGGTAGCCGCGGTCGTCACGCTCGGTATGAACCCCCAGATAGAGGTTAATCTTTGCCGACGCGGAAAGGGTCAGGGACCAATCGGTCACCGCTAGTGCTCCTCGAGCTGATTGCCGAGCGGGGTAAAAATGTGCTCGCCGCTCTCGGGGTCGAACAACTCGACCTGGCCGGTGAGAACATCAATATACTGGTAGGACTGACGCGACTTGCGGCCACGGCGCTCGTCGACCTCGACGATAAAGACTGCCGGATGGACGCTCTTGATGGTGCCCATGCGCTCGACGACGCGGGTACGGCCCATGTTGGCCTTCACCTTAACGCGATCGCCCACCATATCGGTCAGCTTCTCGTGGATGTCGTCGACGTGATTGACTTCCATCTCTTCCATGAACAGGGCCTCCAGAAGGTGCAATTCAAAAAGGGGATAATACCCCTAAGATAGACAAAACTCTAATACTATAGCACCCTGTTGTGGCCATACGCAAGTAGCTAAATAAGCCCCGTCCCAAATTGACTACTTACAGATTATCTGTGTCCAGAACGATGGTGAATGGACCGTCGTTGACGAGGTCGACCTTCATGTCGGCGCCGAAGATGCCATGCGCTACGTGCTCGACGTCCTCGCGCACAAGCGTCAGGAAGTACTCGTAGAGCTCGTTGGCGACATCGGGGGCGCCAGCATCCGTAAACGATGGACGGCGGCCGTGACGGCAATCGGCAAACAGCGTGAACTGCGACACCACGAGAACCTCGCCGTCGACATCGGCAAGTGCCAGGTTGGTCTTGCCGTTCTCGTCCTCGTTAATGCGCAAGCCCCGGAGCTTGCCCCACAGCTTATCGGCCTCGGCGCGCGTGTCGCCGTGGCCCACGCCCAGTAGCACCAGATAGCCGCGCCCAATTTTGCCCACGCACTCGCCGTCTACCGTCACGCCGGCGTTGAGCACGCGCTGCACCACCGCACGCACGGCCTACTCCTCGCCCGTCAGTTTGGCGGATAGGTGCTCGAGCGCATGGAATCGATGGCTGATGGCGTTCTTCTCGTCCGCCGTCAACTCGGCCATGGTCTTGCCCGGCGTGTCGACCGGCAGGAACAGCGGGTCGTAGCCAAAGCCGTGATCGCCGCGGCCCTCGTGCGCGATAACGCCCTCGCAGGCGCCCTCACCATAGGTGACCAAACCGTCCGTGTCGATGAGCGCGACGACGCTCATAAAGCGCGCAGTGCGGTCCTCGTCGGCCACGCCCTCCAGATTCACGAGCAGCTTGGCATTGTTGGCGGCATCGTCGCCGTGAACGCCCGCGTAGCGCGCGCTATACACACCGGGCTCACCGTCCAGCGCGTCGACGACCAGGCCCGAATCGTCGGCAATGGCCATGAGCCCCGTCTCTTCGACGGCAGCCTGCGCCTTGATGATGGCGTTCTCCAAAAACGTCGTGCCGTTTTCCTCGGGGTCCTCAAAATCGCCCAGCTGACCGAGTGCCACAAAGCGAACCTCGGGCATAACCTTGCCCAAAATGGTCTCGATCTCGGTGAGCTTATGGGCATTGCCCGTTGCCACGACGATGGTCGCCGCCGGGTCGAGGGTGTCGATGTCGATCTTCTCAAGTGCCATGAGTGGTCTCCTTGTTCTTATAACAACGCCACACAAAAGGTAATTAGGCTCTCAAGCCCCTCCCCTCGCGCGGCAGCAGCCTTACAGTTCAGCGTTTCCGCAGATAAAACCTACCAAAATAAACCTGTCCCTTTTTGGCAGGCTAGGCGAGGGCTTGGCGCTGGAGCTCGATGAGCTCGGCAATGCCCTTGTCGCCCAAATCGAGCAGGGCATTGAGGCGCTTGCGGTCGAAGGGCGCCTGCTCGCCAGTGCCCTGGAGCTCGATCATCTCACCGGTATCGGTGGCGACAAGGTTCATGTCGACCTCGGCGTGACTGTCCTCGGAATAATCCAGGTCGAGCAGGGTGTTGCCGTCGACAACGCCCATGGAAATCGCGGCGACCTGGCCCGTGAGCGGGATGCGCTCGAGCTTACCCGCCTCGACCCACATGGCAAGGGCGTCGTGCAGCGCCACCCAGGCGCCGGTAATGCTCGCCGTGCGTGTGCCGCCATCGGCCTGGATCACATCGCAGTCGACGGTAACGGTGTACTCGCCAAGTGCCTTCATATTGACGATGGTACGCAGGCTGCGACCGATGAGGCGTTCGATCTCCATGGAGCGGCCCTTGCGGTTGGCATGCTCGCGCTTGCAGCGCTTGCCGGTCGATGCCGGCAGCATGGCGTACTCCGCCGTTACCCAACCGGCCTTGGCGCCCTTGCGCCAGCCCGGCACGCCCTCCTCAATTGTGGCGGCACACAGCACGCGCGTGTCACCGAACTCAGCCAGGCACGAGCCGTGGGCATGCTTCATGACGCCGCGAGTAAGCTTGACGGGGCGAAGTTCGTCGGCGGCGCGGCCGTTGGCGCGATTGACCTGCATATACTCCATGGAAAAATCCTTTCGGAAAAAGGTGAACGTGAGCTTTTGGTCGGTGACCTTTTATCTATTTCAGTTCGTCGATATCGATATGCTCAATGCTCTTGAGCGGCTGGCCAAAGATAAAGCTGCCCGCCACCGCAAACTCGGCAATGTTATCGGACGTCGTTGCAAAACGATGCTGCGGCTCGGCTGCGTCGCCCGCCAGCTGCTCGCGGCGCGTGAGAATATCGGTTAGCTCACGCGTGGTCTCCTCGGCGGAGCTCACCACGCGCACTCCGGGACCCAGCGCATGGCGAATAGGCCCCACGAGCAGCGGAAAATGCGTGCAGCCGAGCACCACGGTATCGATGCCGTGGTCGCGCAGCGGTTCAACCGTGGCACCGACCAGCGCGCGTACGGCAGGCGTATCAAAGATGTCCTCGTTCTCGAGCCACTGCTCTTGCAGATGCGCGCCCGAGGCGAGCTCGTGCTCAACGACCTCGACAAAACTCGAGGCAGGGCAGCCGTATACGTCGACGCCGGCATCCAGGTCCTGAATGGCACGCGTGTAAGCGCCTGAGCGAATGGTGAGGTTGGTGGCGAGCACGCCCACCCGGCGCGTGCGGGTGCTGTTGATTGCCGCGCGTGCGCCCGGTGCGATTACACCGATGACGGGGACGTCGAGCACCTGCTGGGCCAAACGCAAGGCCGCAGCGGTCGCCGTATTGCAGGCGATGACCATGATCTTGACGTCGTGCTTCGACAGCCAGCGGCCCGCCTGCAGTGCAAACGAGCGCACCTCGTCCTCGGTGCGGGTGCCGTAGGGGCAGCGCTTGGTGTCGCCAAAGTAGTAGACGGACTCGTGCGGCAACGCCGTCGCAATCGCGCGCGCAACCGTCAGACCGCCCAGTCCCGAGTCGAATACGCCAATGGGACGCGTGTCACCAGCCAGATTCTCGATATCGGACATTACCTCACCAGATTCTCTCTCGAAAAGATATGGCTCAGCGCGATAGGACCGCACTACGAACGAGCCGCGACGAGCAGCTCTGCCGTTGCCGCCCAGCCATCGACAATCTTGCCGCGCGTGACGTAGGCGTTATCGCAAACATCCAGGAACTCGGGCGCGCCGGCGCTGGTCAAACCGTTCTCGACCAGGCAGAACGTGCCCACGTGGTCAGCCATGTAGAAGTCGGACTCGGAATCGCCGAGCGCCAGCGTCTCCTCGCGCTCGATACCAAGGTGCTCGCAGAAACGTGCGATGGCAACGCCCTTGTTGAGACCGGCGGGATTGATGTTAAACGCGCGGCCATCCTCGACGCGTTCGAGCTCGAGCGTCGTCGGCTTGGACAGATGGGTCAGATGGCCGTTGCAGGCCCAGACCAGGCCGCAGCCGGCCTCGTCAAGAATGGCCTGGACCTCGTCGTCGGGCACATCGCCGCGCATGCCGACGGTGACCTCGCGGTACTTGTAGCCAGTCGACATGTCGTTGTGGTACTCGATCTTATGCGGCCAGCGAGCGAGAATCTTCTCGCACACGCCGGTCTGCTCGATCACCTGATGTGGCGTGAGGCCGCAGGCGGGGTCGTAGGGCATATCGCCGGTCAGATACTCCCAATCGTTGGCCTTGAGGTCGTACATGACCAGGCCACCCATCTCGCCGATGTAGGAGTTGAGGCCGAGCACGCGCGCATCCTCGTGGATCATGGTGCGGTTGCGGCCCGAGGTGGGAACCACTTGTATGCCGGCGCGGGCAAGTGCCACGACAGCCTCGACGAGCTTGGTCGAGGGGTTGCCGTCGTTGTCGCGCAGCACGCACGAGCCGGGCGCGAGCATGGTGGCGTCCAGGTCGGTAAAGACGTACTTAACCTTGGCAAGACGCTCGCGCATCTCGCCCGAAAGCTCAGCGACGGTCGGCAGGGTATTGTGGGACATGGTCACTCCATTACGTAGAAGGGGCTTCTGGTCTTAGGCGTCGTACGCCGCAAGGGTGCGCTTGAGAATCGAACCGTCGCGCTCACAAGGCTCGGGTCCGTTCTTGCGCAGCATACGCTCTTCCTCGCCCTTACCGGTCACGATGACCACGGCAGGACGGACGGTTTCGCGCACGGCAGTCTCGATAGCGGCAACGCGATCAGTCACGATTTGCCAGTTATCATTTCCCTGCGCTTGAACGTTGCGCGCGATCTCGGCGCAGATATCCTCGACATCCTCGGGGCCGGGGTCATCCTCGGTAATCACAATTCGGTCGGCATACTTGCCAGCGGCGATACCCATCGTGGTGCGCCGATCGACACCCTTACCGCCCGTAGCGCCAAATACAACCGCCAGCTCGCGCTCGGGATAGTTCTCGCGCAAGTCACGCAGGAGCGTCTCGAGGCTCATGCCGTTGTGTGCAAAATCGACGATGCCCAGGATTTTGCCCGATACGGACGGATAGAGCTCCATGCGGCCGGGAACGAAGACGCCCTCAAAGCCATGGACGATACCCTCTTCGGAAATGCCCAAGGCCTCGGCGCAGGCAATAGCGGCAAGCGCGTTGGACACATTGAACTTAACCGGCGTGGGAATCACAATGTCGCGCGTAAAGCGGGGCGTGCGCACCGTTGCCACCACGCCGCAGTCGCCATTACGAATCGCCAGCGCGAGCACGTCGGCACGCTCGTCGGTCAGGGAGAACGTCACCGTACGTTCGCAACGAGATGCCGCCTCGAGCACACGATCGACCTTATCCATATCGAGATTGACCACGGCAAAACGGCTCTGCGAGAAGATTTTGAGCTTGCTGGCGAAGTAATCCTCGAGCGTCGGATGCTCAATCGGCGAAATGTGATCCTCGCCGATATTGGTAAAGGCGCCGACTTCAAAGGCGATCTTGCCCGTGCGCTCGTATTTGAGGCCCTGGCTCGATGCCTCCATAACCAGCCACGGGGCACCCGCCTCCGCAGCATGCGCAATGCGAGACTGCAGCAGGAAGGATTCGGGGGTCGTCAGTTTGGAAGGGCCTGCCTCGATGCCGTCGTCGAACTCAATGCCCGTATTAAGAGCGGGCCGATGACAGCCCGTAAGCTTGGCCTCGTTGGCGAGAATGCCGCGCAGATAAAAGCTACAGGTCGACTTGCCCTTGGTGCCTGTAAAGGCGCAGACCTTCACCTTACCCGACGGGTGCCCATAAAAGGCATCTGCCACCACGGCGAGCGTGCGACGAATATCACTCACAATCACCGCGGGAAGATCAACATCGTAATCGACCTCGGAAACGTAGGCCACGGCGCCATCGGCGATTGCCGAAAGCAGGTACTCGCGCTTAAACGCACGGCCCTTGCAGACGAACAACGTGCCCGGACGCACCTGGCGCGAGTCATCAGTCGCAAACTCAATGCGCTGGTCGCACGAAGCGCTCGGTCTGGAAACAACAAGGTCATCTTCCTCGAGCAACTCTATATAGCGCATCAGAGTTAGCTTCTCTTGTGTCGGACTCGACATACAAAGACCTCTCTCGCTAAATTCAGCCTTAAAGGGCAAAAGACGTCCCGCGGCAGAAACGATGAAACATTCTGTATTATCAACCATCCTAATATGCCACCTGACCTTGCGCGCATTGCAGCCTTCTAAAAAATTGCATGGACTGCGCCGTGGGTTAATAAATGACAACAGTGTCCACCCCGTGTAAAAACAAGGAAATCTGGGTGCTATTCTTTATCCAAATGTCTTGATGTGCCTCATTGACCCACAATGCCGACCCATCATGCCCAAGCAAAGGATTCCAGATGAAACGACACTTCGAACGTCGCCACCACTCGGCACATGTCCAGTTGACCCGGCGCATCGTCTGCGCCTTCGCGACGATCGTTGTGGCCCTTGCCACCACCATCGGCGCGAGCGGCTGTTCGTCCTCCCAGAACGCCTCGAGCGCCTACACACTCGTCGAGAATGGCAAGCTCACCGTCGCAAGTGACTTGGCCACGCCCCCGTTTGAATACGTCAACGATTCTGGCGAAGACCAGGGCTTTACCTATGAACTCATGGGCATGATCGCGGACGAGCTCGGTCTGGAGCTCAACTACTTGCCGGCGCAAAAGTTTGACGGCATTATCCCCATGGTCAAACAGGGTGTAAAGACCGATGTCGGCGCATGTAACATCACGATTACCGATGAGCGCAAGAAAGAGGTCGACTTCACCGACCCCTATATCGACTCCAACCAGGGCGTCGCAGTTGCAAAGAACACTGGATACGACACGGTCGATAGCCTCAGCGCACCGGGCGTCAAAATTGCCGTGCAGTCGGGTACCACGTCCGAGGAGTGGGCAATCGAGAACCTGCCGCAGGCAACCACCGTCAACTTTGACGACTGGACGGCAGCCTTCACCGCCGTCATGAGCGGTCAGTGCCAGGCGGTCGTATGCGATCTTCCCGTTGAGCAGTGGATGGTTTCGAATTCCTTTACCGGTATGGAGATCATCAAAGAGGTTCCGACGGGCGAGCAGTTTGGCATTGCCGTCTCTAAAGACAACCCCGAGCTGACACAGGCCATCAACGATGCCCTTGCCAAGATCAAGAGCTCCGGCGCCTATGACAAACTGTACGAAAAGTGGTTTGGCATGGCACCCACGAGCGGGTCCGATAACGAGGATGCCTCGAGCTCAGAGGACGCGACGGGCGCTTCACTCGCCGTCACCTCGGCGACCGCCAAGTCAAACGAAGACGGCGGCAACGGCGTGCTCGGCGGCATCGCAACCCGCCTGACCTGGGAAGCGACAACGGGTAGCGACGAGGGCGACGTCTCGCAAATTGAGCTTGAGCTGCCCGAAGGCGGGTCATTTGAAAGCACCGATGTTAAGGTCACGCTGCTCGACGGACTGAACCAGACGGGTGTCAAGGCATCGTGCTCGCTGGACGGCTCAAAGCTCGTCATCAAGTTCGCCGATCCCGTCGCTGCCGGCTCGCAGATTCGCGTTGTCGTCCCCGACGTCGTATTCCCGAGCAACGCAGGTGCCTATGCCGTCACCGGCAGCTATGTCACCGACGGCGACAAGCGAGATCTTCCCGAGAGCAACACCATCAGCGTCTCGGAGAGCACCATGGTGCAAGAAATCGTCGCCTGGCTCGATGCCCAGCCTTGGGTTGCCGCATGGAACTCCAACCCGTTTTTGGGCATGTTCTGCAAGCCGCAGATTATCGTCACCTCAATCGCCTCGCTCTTTAAGGGCTGGGGCATAGCACTTGCCGTGACCGCCATCGGTTTTCCGCTCGCCATCCCCATCGGCTTGCTGTTTGCCTTTATGAAAATCAGTCATAGTCGTATGCTGCACGGCATCGCCGTGACATACATCAACGTCCTGCGCGGAACCCCGCTCTTCCTGCAGATCTACATTGCGTTCTTTGGGTTCCCTATGATCGGTCTCAACGTGCCCAATCTGCCGCTCGGCGTTGGCGTGCTCGCCATCAACTGTTCGGCCTATCTTGCCGAGATTTTCCGTGCCGGCATCGAGAGCGTACCGCATGGTCAAGCGGAAGCTGCTTACTCGCTTGGCATGACTTGGTCCCAAGTTATGTCGCGCATCGTGATCCCGCAGGCTGTACGTTACGTTATACCGACTATGACCAGCGAGTTCGTCATGCTGTACAAGGACACGTCGCTGCTTTCGAGCGTTGGCGTCATGGAGCTCATGCTGTTCTCCAAAAACCTCACGGCCACCACGGGCAACATTACGCCCTACATTTGCGCCGCACTTTACTATCTGGTCGTGACGATTCCGCTCATCCACATCGTCACCAAGGTGGAGCACCGTCTCGCCGAGCGCAGCAAGCGCTAACCGCTCATACATAGCATTCGCAACCACGGCCCGCCGCTTCGTCTGAAGATCGGGCCGTGGTTTTTTCGGTTCGCTCGGCGCTTATGCTCTATCACGAAACAAAAGATTGGCATGATAGTAAAGATTATTTGACATCAGCTGCCGCAATCCTTGCGGCAGTACACCTGAGCCGTCAGCAGAAAGGATCTTGCATGTGCGGTTTTGTCGGTTTTACCGGTACAGATGAACAGAGTGAGCTGGTTCTCACGGCCATGATGAATCGCATCATCCACCGTGGTCCCGATATGGGCGGCCAGCATATCGTTGACAACGTTGCCCTTGGCTTCCGTCGTCTTTCGATTCTTGATCTTTCCGAAGCTGGAGCTCAGCCCATGTCGAGCGATGACGGCAAGGTCACGATTGTCTTCAACGGAGAGATCTACAACTTCCAGGAGCTTCGCGCCGAGCTGGAGGCAGCCGGCTACGCCTTCCACTGCAACGCCGATACCGAGGTCCTGGTACACGGCTACGAGGAGTGGGGCGAGGACCTGGTCAACCGCCTGCGCGGCATGTACGCGTTCGTGATTCACGACCAGAACAAGAACAAGCTCTTTGGCGCTCGTGACATCTTTGGTATCAAGCCGTTCTATTACTACCAGGCATCCGATGGCTCGCTGCTGTTTGGCTCCGAGATCAAGAGCTTCCTGGACCATCCCAAGTTTGAGAAGGCTGTCAACCACGACGCGCTGCGCCCCTACCTGACGCTGCAATTCCCCGCCACGGAGGAGACCTTCTTTAAGGGCGTGTTCAAGCTTGCCCCAGCGCATTGCTTTACATATGACCTGACGACCAACACCATGGACATCAAGCGTTACTGGAGCTGTGACTTCACCGACGACAACTCCAAGACCTTCGAGGAGTACGTGGACGAGTGCGACAAGGTCGTGCACGAAAGCGTCGCTGCGCACCGAATCGCTGATGTTAAGGTGGGCTCGTTCCTTTCTGGCGGCGTTGACTCCAGCTACATTGCCGCCTGTCTCATGCCCGACACCACGTATTCTGTCGGCTTCGATTACAAGAACTTCAACGAGACCAACTACGCTGCCGAGCTTTCCGACAAGCTGGGTATCAAGAACGTTCGCAAGATGATTACCGCCGACGAGTTCTTCGATGCACTGCCAGATATCCAGTACCACATGGACGAGCCGCAATCGAACCTGTCCAGCGTGCCGCTGTACTATCTGGCGCAAATGGCTTCCGAGGAGGTCACCGTCGTCCTTTCGGGCGAGGGTGCCGACGAGCTGTTTGCCGGCTATGAGTGGTACGAGGACACCCCCGAGATGCGCTCCTTTAAGAAGCACGTTCCGCTCGGCGTACGTCGCGCCCTGGGCTCACTCGTTCAGCATCTCCCCTACTTTAAGGGCCACAACTTCCTGACAAAATGCGCCGAGGTTCCCGAGCGCTGGTATGTGGGTCAGGCAAAGGTGTTCGACCCGTCCGAGGTCGACGAGGTGCTCAAGCCTGCTTATGACACCGGCAAGAACGCCGCCGAGATGTGCGCCGAGTACTACAAGCAGGTTCCCGATTGCTGCGAGCTTTCCAAGAAACAGTATTTGGATATGAACATGTGGCTGCCGGGCGACATTCTGCTCAAGGCCGACAAGATGTGTATGGCGCATTCTCTGGAGCTTCGCGTCCCGTTCCTGGACAAGAAGGTCATGGAGTTTGCCGAGCACATTCCCGCCAACTACCGTGTTAACGAAGAAGGCTGCAAGCTCGTCCTGCGTCACGCCGCCAACCGCACGCTGCCCGACGAGTGGGCAACGCGCAAGAAGGTGGGCTTCCCCGTACCGGTCAAGTTCTGGCTGCGCGAGCAAAAGTACTACGACTACGTAAAGGAATACTTCACCGCACCGTGGGCTGCTGATTTCTTTGACACCGATGCGCTCATGAAACTGCTTGACGATCACTTTGAGGGTCGCGCGCTCAACCAGCGCAAGATCTATACCGCGCTGACGTTCCTCATCTGGTACAAGCGCTTCTTTATCGACGAGGACAAGGGCGCCGAAGTCGCCGCGTAAGTTTCGTTATGAATTAGCGGTGAACAGCACGGGGTTTCCGCTATACTCAATCCCTGCGGGCGATTGGCGCAACGGTTAGCGCAGGTGCTTTACACGCACAAGGCTGGGGGTTCGAATCCCTCATCGCCCACCACTGATTTGATAGGCTCCCAGAAATGGGGGCCTTTCGTTTTCGTGCCCAGTGCAGAGGGATTCGAACCCGCAAGGGTGCGGAGCTGAGGAAACGCGAAGCGTTTTCCAGCGCAGCACGCGAGGAGCGAAGCGACGAAGCGAAAGCGGGCGGCGCCAGCCGCACGCGAGATCCCTCATCGCCCACCACTGAATTGATAGGCTCCCAGAAATGGGGGCCTTTCGTTTTCGTGCCCAGTGCAGAGGGATTCGAACCCGCAAGGGTGCGGAGCTGAGGAAACGCGAAGCGTTTTCCAGCGCAGCACGCGAGGAGCGAAGCGACGAAGCGAAAGCGGGCGGCGCCAGCCGCACGCGACATCCATTTCGTCTTGCTATCTAGCCTTATTAGTCCAAAATTGCTGCTACCAAATCGGTAACAGTACTCATATTTGATGTTTTTTGACCAGCAGGTCTCCCCCGCCTTAGCAAATCTAAGACAAAACGGGGTCCAGACCGCTGAATCGTGTCGCATATGGCACGTCCGAAGTCCGGAACCCGGTCCAAATTGAGTTATTGCGCTATGTTAGGCCAACACACCCGACAGGATCTCGATCAGACTGTCCACATCGGCTTCCTCGCAGACAAGCGGCGGCAGGAAACGCAGCGTGTGGGCACCAGTAGCGTTAATCACGGCACCGGCCTCCAGCGCTCGGGCAACAATGTCATGCGCATCGCCCGCAGCATCATCCAGATCGCAGCCGAGCATCAAGCCGCGACCGCGTACCTCGACCACATGCGGCAGCTTGGTGAGCTTTGCCTCCATATAAGCACCCACCTTGGCAGCATGCTCGCCATAATCGCCGCGCACGAGTGTGGAGAGCGTCGCGGCGCACGCCGCGACGGCCAAGCAGCTACCGCCAAAGGTCGAACCGTGATCGCCCGGCTTAAACACGTCGGCGATCTCCTTCTTTGCCACCACGGCACCCATGGGCACGCCATCGGCAATGCCCTTGGCAAGGCTCATAATGTCGGGCTCCACGCCATAGGTCTGGAATGCAAACGGCTTGCCGGAGCGGAAGATGCCACACTGGACCTCGTCGGCGATAAACACGGCGCCCACCTCGTGCGCCAAGTCGCGCGCCGCCGCCATAAACTCCTCGGTCATGGGGTGCACACCGCTCTCGCCCTGAATCGGCTCGAGCATCACAGCGCAAATCTCGCTTCCCAGCTGCTTGAAGATTGCACGCAGCTCATCGACATCGTTGGGTGTGCAGGCCACAAAGCCACCCGGCAGCGGGCGGAAGCTGTCCTGCAGCCAATCCTGCATGGTAGCGGCAATGGTCTCGAGCGTGCGACCATGAAAGCCGCCGCGCATGCATACGATGGTGTTACCGCCGTTACCGGCACGCTTGGCGTACAGACGTGCGAGCTTCATCGAGCCCTCGTTGGCTTCGGCACCAGAATTGGCAAAGAACGTCTCCCACACCTGCTCGTCCGCAGCCGGGGCACCGAGCGCGGCGGCCGTGGTCTCATCGCCGGCGGCAATGGCATCGGCCAGAACGCACGCACCATCTACGTCGTCATTGGCAAGCTTGGACAGCAGCGCCGCGACCTGGCCGCGCTGCTCGATGTAGAAGTAATTGGAGACATGCATGAGCTTTTTGGTCTGCGCCTCGAGCGCCGAGAGCACTGCAGCGTTGCCGTGGCCAAGGCTGCACACACCGATACCGGCAAGAAAATCAAGATACTCACGGCCGTCATCGCCGGCGAGCTTCATGCCGTGGCCCTCGACAAACTCTACCGGAGAGCGACCAAAGGTATGCATAACGTAATGGGATTCGAGCGATTGTTGAGTTGCAAGTGACATGGGATGCCTTTCGTTGGGCGCCGTACGGCGCGGGGCTATGGGTGCAGGGACGCGACGACCGCGGGTCAGCTAGACCGTCTGGAGCTTCTCGACCTCGTCGAGGTTCTCGGTCAGGCGCGCCGCAAACGTCGAAAGCGGGTGTGGATGCGTATCGAACTCGTAGGCCGTCTCGGTGGAGTGGATCACGGTACCGACGCCAGCATCGGTCAGCAGCTCCAGCAGCAGCGAGTGCGGCGTCGTGCCGTTGATGATGTGGGCTCGGAACACGCCAGCGGCAAGCGCATCGACAGCGGCGCGTAGCTTGGGAATCATGCCTTTGTCGACCTCGCCCCCATAGAGCATCTCATTAACCTCGTCGAGCGTCAGGTTGGAGATGAGCGAATCCTTGTCGCTAAAGTCCTTATACAGGCCATCGACGTCGGTAAGGAAGATCACCTTATGCGCGTGGAGCGCCGCCGCAACGGCGCCGGCGGCGGTATCGGCGTTGATGTTGAAGAAGCCGCCGTCCTCCCCCGCCGCGACCGTGGCGATAACAGGAATATACTCGCTGTCGAGCAATCGCTCGATATAGTCGGTGTTGACGTGCGTGACCTTGCCTACGCGGCCGAGCTCTGGGTCGAGTGGCTCGGCGATAAGGGTGCCGGCGTCGCTGCCGGACACGCCCACGGCCAGGTTGCCGTGGTGGTTGAGCGCCGCGACCAGCTCCTGATTGACCTTACCGCCCAGTACCTCGCGCACGATGTCCATGGTGGCAGGCGTAGTCACGCGCTGGCCGTTCTTAAACTCGACGGGGATGTCGTAGTGGCTGAGCGCCTCGTTGATGGCCTTGCCGCCACCGTGCACGATAACAGGGCGCATGCCGATAATCTTGAGCAGGACGATGTCGCTCATCACGTCACGACGCAGCTGCTCGTCGACCATGGCGGCGCCGCCGTACTTGATAACGACCGTCTTACCGGTCAGGTTCTTAATCCACGGCAGCGCCTCGAACAGCAGCTGCGCGGTAACTTCGTTGGATTCGTTCGAGCGGCAATCGCGTGCGAACTTCATAGTCTGCCTCGTCTTTCGTGTAGCTATCGCGCCGCACCTCGTTGCCCGCGATTGCAGCGGGACGCGCGGCACATCGGGACTCTAGGAACGGTAATCACCGTTAATGGAGATGTACTCGTGCGTGAGGTCGCAAGTCCACACGGTGGTCGCCGCGTCCCCTGCGCCCAGGTCTGCTGAGATCACGATCTCGGGCGCCTCAAAGCGACGCAGCGCCTCGTCCTCGTCAAAGGGAACGGTCAGGCCGTCGCGGCAGACGGGCATACCCATCATATCGATGGACACATCTTCTTGGTTAAATTGCACGCCGCACTTGCCGAGCGCCATGGCAACGCGGCCCCAGTTGCAGTCGTGGCCGGCGATGCAGGTCTTGACGAGCGGCGAGTTGGCGACAGCACGGGCGGCGATATCGGCCTCCTCGTCGTTCGCGGCACCGGTGACGTTAACCGTCACGAGCTTGGATGCGCCCTCGCCATCTGCGGCAATGTTGCGCGCCAGGCTCTCGCACACCTCATGCACGGCAAAGGCCAGCTCGCCGAAGGCGTCAGAGCCCTCGACAATAGGCTCGGCATCTGCGGCAGCGCCGGAAGCAAGCATGATGCAGGTGTCGTTGGTCGAAGTATCGGAGTCGACCGTTACCTTGTTGAAGGTCTGCTTGACGGTGGAGAGTAACAGGGCGTGGAGCGCCGCCGGCTCGGCGGGGGCATCGGTAGTGATGACCGCGATCATGGTGGCCATGTTGGGCATGATCATACCCGAGCCCTTGCACATACCGCCCACCGTATAGGCATTGCCCGCGTGCCCCGCGGCCTCGCTGCGGTAACACACGGCATACTCCTTGGAGTGCGTGTCGGTCGTCATGATAGCGCGGGCGGCATCGGCGCCACCATGGGCAGAGAGTGCCTCGTAGGCGGCAGGAACGGCGGTCTCAAACGTGTCGATCGGCAGAATCTGACCAATTACGCCCGTGGAGGCGACCATAATCTGCTGGGGCTCGCAGCCGATGACCTGCGAGGCGATGTTGCAGGTCTCGCGCGCGCAGGCAAGACCGGTCTCACCCGTGGCGGCGTTGGCGTTGCCAGAGTTGATAGAAACACCGGCGATGATGCCATAGCCCTTGTCGGCGCCGCCCAGGTTGGCACGGCTCACCTGCACGGGCGCCGCACAAAAGCGGTTAGTCGTAAACACGCCGGCCCCGGGACAGGGTTTATCGGGCACGACGAGCGCGTAATCCAGGCGCTCGGGATTCTTGCGGAATCCGGCATGGATGCCCGCCGCCTTAAAGCCGGCTGCCGCCGTTACGCCGCCCTCTACGGCACGAATCTTGATATCGAACTGCTCTGTATTCATCGTCTTTATGACTCCTTATGTCAAACAAA
Organism: uncultured Collinsella sp.; assembly: GCA_900543845.1. Taxonomy (GTDB): domain Bacteria; phylum Actinomycetota; class Coriobacteriia; order Coriobacteriales; family Coriobacteriaceae; genus Collinsella. Next base: position 6,146 of record UQTD01000022.1, on the reverse strand, counting down.
AAAAGGGGCATCGGTTGGTGCGCCATGCCAGCCACAATCATGAGGCCAGCTTAAGAGTGGCGCCCAACTCGATACCCGACTACCAAATCGTTAACAATCGAATGTGCTACACCGGGCACGCCACTGTGGGCAAGCCTCGTCGCTCATCAAATCCAAAGACGATATTGGCGCACTGAACCGCTTGGCCCGCCGCGCCCTTGCACAGGTTGTCGATTGCACCCGTCGCCACCAGTACGCCAGCGCGCTTGTTGAGCGCAAGGCCAATTTGGGCAGCGTTGGTGCCGACGACCGAAGCCGTCTTGGGCTGCCGGCCGGCATCGAGTACGCGCACAAAGGCGCGACCGGCGTAGAACTGCTTGTAATGGTCGACAACGTCCTCAAGGGTCAGCGTGTCGAGAGCCTGCGGCGCGAGCGGCAGCGTCACCGTGGAGAGCAGGCCGCGCTTGAGCGGTGCCAGATGCGGGATGAAGACGATGCGGTCGGTCAGGCCAAGAATCTGCTCGATCTCGGGCGTATGACGATGCTTGCCCACGCCATATGCCTCCAGATTCTCGTCTGCACTGCAAAAATGCGTGCGGGCGTTGCAGGACTTACCGGCACCCGTCACGCCGCTGATAGCGTCGACGATCACGGGGCCGCTCTGGGCAACCCAGCCGGCGCGCACGGCAGGCGCGGCAGCAAGGCTCGTTGCGGTGGGATAGCAACCGGCGCAGGCAACCAGCACGGACTTGCCGCCAGCATAATCGGATGCGGCGGTCTCCAAGTCCCGACAGAACAGCTCGGGCAGACCAAAAGCACGCGTCTTGAGCAGCTCAGGGCTCGTGTGCTCGGCGGCATACCATGTCTCGAACACGGCCGGATCGCTCAGGCGATAATCGGCCGAAAGGTCAAAGCAGGAAACGCCCGTGGCAAGCAGGGTGGGCACCTGCGCCATGGCGGCGGTGTGCGGCACGGCCAAAAAGACAGCGTCGCAGGTCTTGAGCTCGGGGGCATCATGCGTGGTGAATTTCAGATCGCTCACGCCGGCAAAGCTCGGGTACACCGCAGACAGCGGCTGTCCGGCATCGGCATTGGACGTAATGGCAACAAGTTCAAACTCGGGATGGCCGAGCACGAGACGAATGAGCTCGGCACCGGCATATCCTGCCGCACCGACGATTCCAACCTTCAAAGACATATCAGACTCCTTGTCTGCGATTTATGCACCGATGCGCATTTCGCAGCGGTCGTTATGAAGTGGGTTGAAACTTTAGCACCAAAAGATGCATATATACGCAAATCTTTTACATATTCATGCATTGAAACAGTCCCGACACATTCACTCGAAGGAATTGACAAATGAATACGGGCCCCATATTGCCCAGTGCACCTTACGGTGCCGTTGCGATGTGGGGCCCGATATAGACGGTTATTTAAATTGTTGGAGCCGTCGGGAGAACTCTTTTAGAGCTCGACAGGTACCCATTCGTCGTGGTTGCAGATGAAAGCCTCCGGCTCCTCCACGCTAAAGAAGACGAGCGTGGGATCGCCTGCGCCCTCGTAGTGCTCGCCTAGGCGCTCCAGGTGCTTCCAGCCTGCCTCACGCATATCGGGAGCGGCCTGGTCGTCCAGACCCGCATGCCCGCGCAAGATGAGCCAGCCATGGCCCGGCCACCAACTCGTGGCCTCAAAGCGTTGATTTTGCAGCAGCTCTTGCCACACGTCTTTGGTGCGCGCCGTTACAAACCACAGCTTGCCGTCCTGGATCTGCGCAAACGAAAACGGACGCACATGCGGCTGTCCGTCAACGCTCGTCGCCAAATACCATGCCGGCACCGACGTCAGATACTCCAACACCGTATTCAATCCGTCCACGTTTCCTCCTGCCACTAGCTAATTTGGAACGGGTAGTTAATTTGAGACGCGCTAGAGCTCCAGACGCTCTTCGCTGCCGTCGATATCGCAGAAGCGGGCGACGATATTGCGGACCGAGAAAAACGCAAGGCGACCGTCGTTGGCGCTCTTGTGATTCTCGCCAATGCCCACCATGTGCTTAAAGCCAGCTTCGCGAACGCGGTCGCTCACGACTGCATCGTCCTCGAGCGCGGCCTCGCCGGTTAATACGATCCAACACTCCCCCGGCTTCCAGCCCGAAAGCTCAAACTTGGGGTTCGCGCCGAGCTCTGCCCACACATCCTTGTCGCGCGAGGTGCAAAACCACAGCTTGCCATCATCGACCATGGCAAACGAGAACGGCCTCACGCGCGGCTGATGTCCGTCCGTCACGTCGATCGTGGCAAGATACCACGCCGGAATACGCCTAAGATACGAACAGGCGCGCTCGAGCTGCGCCGTGCGGTCGTTGTCGGTCATAGGGACCCCTTTCCTGCGCTCGAATCGCGCCTAAACAAGTTGAAGATTGATGACGATGACGCAGATGAGCAGCAACGCCGTCACCACCGCCGCCAACGCATCGCCGCGGCCAAATGCAAGCGCATGCAGACGCGTGCGGCCCTGCTCGCCATGATAGCAACGGGCATCCATGGCGGCAGACAGCGTTTCGGCATGACGGAACACGCCCGTGAACAGCGGAATCGCCACACTGCCGAGCATACGCACGCCGCCGAGCGGGCCTCCCGTCACGCGCGCACCGCGGCTCGCCTGCGCATCGGCCGTCTGCTTCATCTCGGTGGCAAACTGCGGCATAAAGCGCAGCGCGATACCCATGATCATGCCGAGCTCGTGCGCAGGAAGTCCCACACGCGCAAACGGCGCGAGCAGGCGCTCAAAGCCCGCGGTGAGGTCGAGCGTCGGTGTGGTGAGCGTGATAGCGCTCATACCGGCCATCATCAAAGTCAGGCGGCACGCCATAAAGGCGGCGGAATGTAGCGAGCCCTCGCTTATCTGCAAAAAGCCGAGCTGCCACAGAATGCGCCCGCTCTGGTCGGAAAACAGGTTGAGCACCGCGACCACCGCGACAATCGCCAGCAGCGGTGCCATCGATGACAGGACGCGACGAGCCGGCACCCGGGACACGGCATAGATCAGGACAACGAAGGTTGCGATCGGGACCAGTCCGCGGAAGCTGCTGACCGTGAGTGTCGTGATCAGAAACACAAAGCCCAAGAGCAACTTAGTTCGCGGGTCCAGGCGGTGGATTGCACTATCGCCGGGATAGTAGCTACCAAACGAAAACGCCTCCATTAACAGCCCTCCTCTCGCACGACCGTCTTGGATTTGGTCTTGTCCGAGACGTTAGAAGAACCGTCTGAGCAACCGATCAGCAAATCTGCCAACTCGTCGGCCAACGACTCAACCGTATAGAGGCCGTCAAAGCGCAGCGGCACGCCTGTCTTCGCAAGCGCCAGCGCCATGCGCTGGGCAGCGGGAACACCCAAGCCGATTGATTTAAGCTCATCCGCATGCGCAAAAACCTGAGCGGGCGTGCCCTCGGCAAACACCGCACCTTTGTTCATCACGACAATACGGTCGCAGCAATTGGCCAGGTCATCCATACTGTGCGAAACCATGACGACGGTCAGGCCCTCGTCATGAAGATGGCCGATGAGCTCCAGGAAATCCCTGCGGGCTGCCGGATCGAGCCCCGCCATGGGCTCATCGAGTACCAGGACCTCGGGCTCCATGGCAAGCACGCCAGCAAACGCCACGCGCCGCTGCTGCCCGCCCGAGAGCTCAAAGGGGCTCTTGTCGCCCACCGTGGCCAGGTCGAGGCCCACGCGCGCGAGCGATGACGCAACGCGGCGGGCAACCTCGGCCTGCGACAACCCAAGGTTATGCGGACCAAATGCCACGTCCTGTGCCACGGTCTCGGCAAACAGCTGACGCTCTGGATACTGAAACACCACGCCGACCTTTGCCTTAACCGCGGCGGCATCTTTCTTGTTTACCAGGTCGAGCCCCAATGCGTAAACGGAACCCTCCTGGGGACGAATCAGACCGTTGAGATGCTGAACCAGCGTCGATTTACCCGAACCGGTATGGCCCGCAAGGCCCAGGAACTCGCCACGACGCACCGTTAGCGACACATTTCGCAACGCCCAGGGGCTGCTAGGGTCGTTGCCCCAGAGGGCCTGCTTGTTCGATGTGCCCTCGGCGGCTGAGCGCTTGTGCCAACGGCGACGCTCACGGGCGCTCAGCGAATAGCTATACGAAAGGTGCGAAATCTCGATGACGGGCTCCGGCGCGTCTGCGCCATCGAGCGCAGAGGAAACGTTGTCGGGAATACGAAGATCGGACGCAAAAGGCCGCCCGACGATGCCTGTCCTACTCCGCTCGGCATAAGCCTGCGCTATATCGGCGACCATATCCGCCTCGCGCACCTGTGCGCAAATGGGCACGCCCTTCGCGCGAAGCGCCTTGCCAAGACAGCACGATGCCGGCATATCCAGGTTCAGCCGTGCAAGTTCGTCCGCCCGCGTCAAGATCTCCTCGGGCGTACCGAGCATGGCAACGCGGCCCGCCTGGAAGACAGCAACGCGATCGGCCTCAGCGGCCTCTTCCATAAAGTGCGTAATCATCACGATGGTCATGCCGCGTTCGTGCAGCGCGTGACAGGCCTTCATAAGGCCCTTGCGCCCGCGCGGATCGAGCATCGAGGACGCCTCGTCCAAAATGAGCACACGCGGCTCCATGGCGAGCACGCCGGCAAGCGCCACGCGCTGCTTTTGTCCGCCCGAGAGAGCGTGGGTCTCGTGGCGCTCAAAGCCCACCAGACCCACGGCCTTCAGCGCCTCGCGCACGCGCTGCGCGATCTGGGCCGATTCGACCCCTAAGTTCTCGGGACCAAACGCAACATCGTCCTCGACAAGCGTCGCCACAAGCTGGTCGTCGGGATTCTGGAACACCATGCCCGCAGTCGAGCGGATATCGTAGACCAGCTCGGGATCGGACGCGTCCATGCCGTTGACGCACACCGTTCCCGCATCGGGCTGCAGCAGCGCGTTCAAATGCTTGGCAAACGTAGACTTGCCCGACCCGTTTCCGCCGAGGATGCAGAAAAACTCGCCATCCTCGATGTTCAGATCGATGCCATCGAGCGCCGGTACAGCACCGTCATAGCTAAAGGAAACGCCCCGACACTCAATCATGCGCGGCCTTTGACCTGGTCCTTCTTGGGCGTGATGAGATTAGAGACCGCCTTGTACACCGCCAGCGTCAACACCGAGTTGAGCACGGTCTTGATGAGGTTGAACGGCAGCACGGCGGGAATCATGAGCGGGGCGATCACATCGACCGAGCCATACCAGAACCAAACGCCGATGGTCAGGTTCGCGACCATGGACAGCGCCGTAGCGGCAATGACGCCGAGCGCCAGGCCAATCACGGCACCCTTGTAGGTGTGCATCTTCTGATAAACGATAGCCGCAGGCAGAATATAGCCCATCGTGGCAACCAAGTTCATAAGCGCGCCGACCCAGTCGCCCGTGGTAAGCGCATGGATAACGATCGCCATAGCGGCAACAGCGGTACCGGCACCGGGGCCATATGCAAACCCACACACCATCGCCGGCACCAGCGACGGGTCATACGTCAAAAACGGCGCCGAGGGAAGGATGGGCAGCTGCACATACATAAACAGGGCACCCAAGGCGCACATCAACGCCATGGTAACGAGCTGTTTGGTGCTCCACCTATTCGTGTTCTCAAAATGGATATGCTGCGACTGTTCAGACATAAGATCACCTGCCTCTTTCATCCGGACTCTAACCGTTGGTACTGGGATCTCACCAGTTCAGCCGGCATGCGAACCAACGCACACACGGGTCGCGGACTCATCGGCTCGGTCGCAGGCATCTCGCCTGCGCCACGGCGTCCCTTTGACACCGCCCGATTTACCGCCAGTGGGGAATTTCACCCCGCCCTGAAACAGCAATTGCAAGTGTAGCACGGGCAGGTTTTCGCGCAAGTATGCCAAGGGTAATTTATGGTGGGAGAAACGTTCCAGAAATGCGCCGGGACAGAGTAGTGCGACAATAACGCACCCCACCCATCCCAAAGTACTGCGCTTTTCGCGGCAAAGCCGCGAAACAGCAAAAGGGACCAGTCAACCCAACAACCACGTTCTCCGTTCGCTCCAAAGTAGTGCGCCTTTCGCGCAAAGCGCGAAACAGCGAAAGGGACACGTATCCCCATCAACCACATCCTTC
>UQTD01000021.1 GCA_900543845.1 uncultured Collinsella sp. | reverse complement strand
GGCTTTATCTGAACGACTTTGCGAAGCAACCGGAGTGAAGATAAAGCCTGGCCCGCCCGCGAAGCGCCACAAAGACCGCAGGGACGGGAGCAGCTATACTACTCTCAGTAGTTAAGGGTCGCGGATCCGCCGCGTCGCCGCTCTCAACAGGAGGTCTTTGTTTATGGCAGATCAAAAGCCGGTTGTCGGGATCATCATGGGCTCCAAGTCCGATCTGGGCGTTATGGAAGGCTGCACCGCCGAGCTCGAGGCGCTCGGTGTGCCCTATGAGCTTGTCATTGCGAGCGCACACCGCACGCCGGCGAAGGTCCACGAGTGGGCTTCGACTGCTGCCGACCGTGGCATTAAGGTGATCATTGCCGCCGCCGGCAAGGCCGCTCACTTGGGTGGTGTCGTGGCTGCCTTTACGCCGCTACCGGTTATCGGTGTGCCTATGAAGACGAGTGACCTGGGCGGTATGGATTCGCTGCTGTCGATGGTGCAGATGCCTTCGGGCGTACCCGTGGCCTGCGTTGCCATCAACGGCGCCAAGAACGCCGCCATCTATGCCACGCAGATCTTGGGCGCATGCGACCCCGAGTACCGCAAGGTTATCGAGAAGATGAAGCAGGAGATGGCCGACGCCTAGGCGTTCCGCCGTTTCACCGCAGTATAAGGAGAGCCATGTCCGACTATCAGGGAAAACGATTCAAGGCTTCTCAGATTCCCGATCCGTCGAAGCCGGGTGCTGCCCGTGCGGCACAGCAGGGTCGGACATCCTCTCCTCAGCAGCCGCGCGCGCCGCGTCCCGTAACGCCGATGTCCCATCATCGCCGGGATACGCCGGCTGCATATCGCCCTTCGTCGTATGATACGGCCAAGAAAGAATCGCGTTCTACGAAACAGTCGGGCGCTGCTCCGTCGAGCTATACCGAGCCGCCGCGCAAAAAGCGCCGCTCCGTTATCCCCATCTTGCTCATCATTATTGGCATCGGCCTAATCGTTGCCGCCGCCGCCATCTTTATCAATGCACAGATTGGCTATAAGCAGGCAAGCGATTCGTACCAGAAAATCGAGAAGCAATATGTAAGCGATAAGGACGCCAGCGGCGTGCCGATTATCGATTTTGATGCACTTGCTCAGACGAACCCCGAGATTGTGGGTTGGATTTACGCGCCGGGAACCAACATCAGCTATCCCGTGGTGCAGACCAACAACAACTCCAAGTACCTCAACACGCTGTTCGACGGTACGGCCAATGCCTCGGGAGCCATCTTCTTGGATAGCGACGACACCGCGCCGGGCATGGTGGATCAGCAGACCACGATTTACGGTCATCATATGAACGACGGTTCGATGTTCAACGTGATTTCGGATACAACCGATCAGGCGACGTTCGACAGCATGGAATACGTGTACTACATCACGCGCGATGCGACGTATAAGTTGCGCCCGCTGGCGACCAAGGTGGTCGAGGACACGTATGCCAAGGCGCGCACGCCCAACTTTGAGGGCGATGACGGACTGAAGAATTACCTGTCCGAGATGCTCGACGGTGCCTCTGCTGTGGCGGGCGACGCCACCGAGCGTGTCGCTTCGGCAACCAAGGTCGTAACGCTTGTGACCTGTCGCTCACTGTCATTTAGCAATACGCGCGCCGTCATGGTGCTCACGCCGGTCGAGGAATAAAGTGTCCGGGCCCCGTCCCAAAAAGACTACCCTGGAAATCAAAAGGAGAAATGATGCTTGAGAACGGCAAATCGATGCCTTCGGTTGATGCTTGGCTGCGCGAAGCCAAGGCCGATTCGTCGGCGCCTGCGTGCGGTATGTACCTGACGCATAACGGTGTGGTGCGTGCGACGCCCAAGGCCGAGGTGCGTGGGGTCGAGACAGATGGTGCGGCGCCTGGACATAAGGTGGGCGGCATGGTGTTTGGCTTCGATGCCGAAAAGGTGCGGGCCGCTATCGAGGCAACGCGCGCGATGCCGGGTATCGGCTATGTGCGCGTGTGGTTGGCGAGCGGCGAGCTTACCGTGGGCGACGACATCATGCTCGTGCTCATTGGCGGAGACATTCGCCCGCATGTGGTCGACGCACTTCAGAAGCTTGTCGGTACCATCAAAAATGAGTGTGTGAGCGAGGTCGAGCGCGAGGCATAGGACTTTGCGATCAATTCGAGTCCATCTATAGCAAAAGCCCGTTGGCAGTTCAATCAGTCTGCCAGCGGGCTTTTCTGTGCGTTGGAAAATCTCGGCATTGGTGGCGCTACACGCGCGTCGCATCCTTGGGGCTCATGGTCATGCTCTGGAAGCGGTTCTCCATGTAGTCGTTATCGAAATACTTGCCGTAGAACTGCGCGACGGGAATATCCGGCTCCGTGCCGTTGACGCGCTGGTACCAGTAGTCGAGCGACTGTAGCGTCATGACGCCGTCGACCAGCATAATGACGGTAAAGATGACGGTAGCCGAGTAGCGACTCTTCCACGGAATCATATTGATGAGCTTGAGCAGCCTCGGCAGCAGCAGCTTGATCCAGATAAGGCCACCCAGGCCCCACAGGCAGGCAAAGCCCGTGCAGGTGCGTCCGCCCGTGAGCACAGCGAGCGGATCGGGCATGCCGAACAGCTTCATGTGCGAGTAGCTCCACGAGACCACGCCAAATGAGGTCTGCATAAACCAGCCCACGAACACCTCAAAGCTCGCGCCGAGCACAGCGCTTACCAGGAAAATGATGATGGGGTTCTTTTTATAGAAGCGGTTGAGCACCATGGTCATGAGTACGGCGCCAAAGCCATAGATGGGGCTGAAGGGACCAAACAGCATGCCTGCGCGGTCCTGGTAGACGCCTGGGTCGTCGACCGTCATGTGCCAGATGTCCTCGGCGATCAGGCCGAGCACGCAGCAGACGAGGAATACCCAGAACAGGTTGAAGTAGTTGAGCTTGATGTAGCCCTCGCCGGTCTCATCGCGGCCGAGCATGCCCTCGGCGGCGGCGTCGCGGTCGAGCATCTCCTGCAGGCGGCGCTGCAGTTCGCGCTCCTGGCGAAGCGTGGGATCGACGGTGGCCGAAAGCGCGATGAGGATACCGAGCTGAATAGCGGGACGAAGCAAGAAGAGCCCGATACCCTGGAGCATCACGTCGACCAAAAGCTCGACGACGGTGAACGCAATAAGGATGTAGGACAGGCGGGCGGCGTTGCGGCGCTGGTTTTTGATAAGGTCCAGGCCAAAGATGATCAGGATGACGGCACTTGCCGCAGAGAGCATGATGCCGGCGACGATGAGTCCAACCGCGACGAGCGTGTTGTCGCCGAGCTTGGCGGCGGCGTTGCCGTTAATGAGCGCGGTGATGACCTGCCACATAAAGGCGGCGACCGACGGGAGCGTGCCCACGCCGGACAGGATGCACAGGACGGCGTACACCTTAATGATGAGAGGAATCTTCTTGACCTCCGTGGCGCTGGGGACGCTGGGGTCGAGTTCGTTTCGATCCATACAGAACCTTTCTCGCTTTGTCCTAGGTTACTAGGATACGCCGCCGACCTGCCAAAAGACAGGACGAACGTCCCAATTGCAACTTTGTAATCCCCAACGGTGGACGCGGCGGCCATCTGGGGGCGTGGGCGCTTGCACTGGACAGACCGATAAAATGTTTGGCCGCAAAACGGATTATTAGCTCGGTGGGCTTTTAAAAAGCGCTGCTCATGCGCTGGGGAGCGTGTCGCGCCGTGCGTATAATAAGGCGGGTAACGCCAAAATACGAGGCTCTGAGGGGATGCCATGTCTCAAGAAACCATCCGCGCGGCCGAGCGCGCCGCGGGACAGGTGAACGCCATGTCGACGTATGATCCGGACTCCGACCAGCTGCATGAGGAATGCGGCGTTTTTGGTGTCTGGGCGCCCGATCGCGATGTGGCTCGACTGACGTACTTTGGCCTGCGTGCACTGCAGCACCGCGGCCAGGAATCGGCGGGAATCGCCGTGGGTGACGGCGGCACAGTTATGGTCCGCAAGGACCTGGGCCTGCTCGACCGTGTGTTCTCCAATGCCGACTTGTCGACGCTCTCCGGTCAGCTGGCCGTGGGCCATGTGCGCTACGGCACCGCCGGCGCCAAGAGCTGGGAAGCCTCTCAGCCGCACCTCTCTACTATCAATAGCGTCATTATCGCGCTCGCGCACAACGGCACCCTCGTCAATACCGACGAGCTGCGCCGCCAGCTGATCGAGCTGGGCGTGCCATTCCTCTCCAACTCGGATTCCGAGGTCGCGACCAAACTCATCGGCTACTTTACCCAGCGTACAGGCCATCTGCGCGAGGGCATTCGCAAGACCATGGAGCTCGTTCGCGGCGGCTACGCCATGACGCTCATCAACGAGCAGGCGCTCTACGCATTCCGCGATCCGCACGGCATTCGCCCGCTCGTGCTGGGCAAGCTGGTGGACGAGGGCCTGGACCAGGCTGATGCCGCATCCGTTTCGCAGCTGCCGTCGCAGGACGGCGCCGCGACGGTCGACGCTACCACCCATGTCACCCGTGCCGGCGGCTGGGTCGTCGCCTCCGAAACTTGTGCGCTCGACATTGTGGGCGCCGAGTACGTCCGCGATGTCCGTCCCGGTGAGATTTTGCGCATCAGCGCCGAGGGCCTTGTGTCCGAGCAGGGCGTGCCTGCCGCCGAGGAGCCTGCTAACTGCATCTTTGAGCAGGTCTACTTCGCTCGCCCCGACTCCATCATGAACGGCAAGAGCGTCTACGCCTGCCGCTATGACATGGGTCGTCAGCTGGCACATGAGGAGCCCGTCGAGGCCGACCTGGTCATCGGCGTGCCCGACTCCGGCCTGCCGCCCGCGGAGGGCTATTCGCACGAGAGCGGCATTCCCTTTGGCGAGGGCCTCATCAAGAATCGCTATGTGGGCCGTACGTTTATCGAGCCTACGCAGGAGCTGCGTGCCATGGGCGTGCGTATGAAGCTCAACCCGCTGCGCGACAACATCGAAGGCAAGCGCCTAGTCGTCATCGACGACTCCATCGTCCGCGGCACCACCATGGTGCAGCTTGTCAAGATGCTGCGCAACGCCGGTGCCAAGGAGATTCACATTCGCATCAACTCGCCCGAGGTCATCTGGCCGTGCTTCTACGGTATCGATACCGACGTGCAGTCGCAGCTTATCAGCGCCAACAAGACGGTCGACGAGATTTGCGAGTATATCGGCGCCGATTCGCTGGCCTTCCTTTCGGTCGAGGGCCTGCTGAAGGTCATGCCCAAGGGCGGTTACTGCGATGCGTGCTTTACCGGACGTTACCCCGTGGCGATTCCCGAGAGCTTTGGCCGCGACAAGTTTATGGAGGGCTTTAAGCCCCGCAACCTGGACAAGCCGCTGCACTTTGACGACGACGCCGTGGTCGAGAAATACGACGACCGCAGCTGGGAAGAGGAGCACGGCGAGGCCTAAAACCTGCCATGTGGGGACAGGTTTATTTTGGTAGGTTTTACCTGCTGTTTTGTTGATATGACGGCGCGTTCTGTTATGGCGCGCGCCGAAATGAACGCAACTATGAGCACCGTTTGGCGCCCGCGCGGCGCCACGGTAGTGGGAGAGGAAGGCTCAGATGAGCGACAGCAAGCATGTGACGTACGAGGACGCCGGCGTCGATACCGCCGAGGGCGGCCGCGCCGTCGACGCTATTAAGCAGATGGTCAAGGACACCAACCGCCCCGAGGTTATCGGCGGCATCGGTGGCTTTGGTGGCCTGTTCTCGGCCGCCGCGCTTAAGGATATGGAAGACCCGATCTTGATCAGCGGCACCGACGGCGTGGGCACCAAGCTCGTGCTCGCCCAGATCATGGACCGTCACGAGACGGTGGGCCAGGACCTGGTCGCCATGTGCGTCAATGACATTTTGGCTTCGGGCGCCGAGCCGCTGTTCTTCCTGGATTACGTTGCCATCGGTCACATTGAGGCCGAGCACATGGCAAAGATCATCAAGGGCGTGGCCGACGGCTGCAAGCTCGCGGGTTGCGCGCTCGTGGGCGGCGAGATGGCCGAGCACCCGGGCGTCATGGCCCCCGCCGATTACGACCTCGCCGGCTTTACCGTGGGTGTTGTCGATCGTCCCAAGATGCTCGACCCCGCGAACGTTCGCCCCGGCGATGTGATCCTGGGCCTGCCCTCCACCGGTGTACACTCCAACGGATACTCGCTCGTGCGCAAGGTTATCGGTGTCGATGGCATCAAGCCGGGTACGCCCGAGGCTGCCGCTAAGGCCGAGGAGCTAAGCCGTCCGCTCGAGGAGCTCGGCGGTGCTTCGCTGGCCGACGCCCTGCTGGCTCCCACGCGCATTTATGTGAAGCCGATTCTGGAGCTGCTCCACGGTGGCGCCAACGTTCATGCCATCGCCCATATCACCGGCGGCGGTATTACCGAGAACCTCAACCGCGCGCTCGCCGACGACGTCGATGCCGTGGTCACCCGCAACGGCGCCGAGATGGGCTGGGATGTTCCGCCCGTCATCACCTACGTGTCGCGTCAGGCCGAGCTCGCGCCCAACGAGGCATGCAAGACCTTCAACATGGGCGTCGGCCTGTGCCTGATCGTCGCCCCCGAGGACGAGGCTGCCGTGACCGAGGCTCTGGTCGCGCTGGGCGAGAAGCCGTTCCGCGTGGGCGAGTGCGTCGAGGGTTCCGGTAAGGTCGTGTACTCCGATGAGCGCTAACGGTCAGATGGCTGCTGCCGAGGGCCTGGGCTTTGTGCCCTACACCCGTCCGACCGGCACCGATACGGCCGAGCCGCTTAAGATTGGCGTGCTTATCAGCGGTTCGGGTACCAACCTGCAGGCGCTGATCGACCTGATCGCCGCCGGCAAGCTCAACGCCTCGATTGAGCTTGTGGTGTCGAGCCGTCCTTCGGCCAAGGGCTTGCAGCGTGCCGAGCGTGCGGGCATCCAGACACTCACGCTGTCCAAAGATGTCTATGCCGACCCCATCGCGGCTGACGAGATCATCGCGCATGAGCTGCTCGAGCGCGGCTGCGAGTATGTGGCCATGGCCGGTTACATGCGCATGGTGCACACGCCGCTGCTGGCGGCGTTCCCCAACCGCGTGGTCAACCTGCATCCGGCGCTGCTGCCGAGCTTTACCGGTGCCCATGCGATTGACGATGCGTTTGCCCGCGGCGTCAAGGTGACCGGCGTGACCGTGCACTTTGCCAACGAGATCTACGACAACGGCCCCATCATCGCCCAGCGTGCGCTGGCTGTTGAGGAGGGCTGGGACGTCGACACGCTCGAGGAGCACATCCATGCGATTGAGCATGTGCTGTATCCCGAGGTCGTGCAGATGCTCGCCGACGGCCGCGTTCACGTGCTGGAGAGCGGCAAGGTCGCAATTGACGCGCCTCGCGGCTAGCGGCGCACAGTACAATTTAGCCGAGTAGTCAGGGTGGTCATTGGCGCCAAGACGCGCGTGGCCACCTTTTGTTTTGGGTAGCCACCTGCGACGTTCTTTAACGACTAGTCATTCAAGAACGTCGCAGGTGGCTAGGTGAGAGAGGTGAGCGCATGGCGGATAACGAAGCGCTGTTTACGCCTGAGCTGGTGTTTTTTGATTGGGAGTGTGCAACGCCGGATGAGGTGTTTGCGCGGCTTGAGGGCGAGCTTGCACCACGTGGCTACATTGCCGACGGTTGGCTCGACGCCGTTCGCATGCGCGAGGATGCCTATCCCACGGGTCTTGCCATGCCGGCGGCAAACATTGCCATTCCGCATACCGATCCGGGGTTTGTGGCCAAGCCCTATATCGCGGTGGTGAAGCCCGCCGCGCCTGTGACATTTAACGCTATGGCTGGCATGGGCGCTCCGGTGCCGGCGCAGATCGTCATCAATCTGGGCATCGCCGAGCCAGGCGGCCAGGTCGAGGCCCTACAGGCGCTCATGAACATCTTTATGGATGCCGATGCCGCAGCCGACGTGCTCGGCCAGACCACGTCCCAGGGCATGGTCGACGCCATCCGCCGTCACTTCTAAGGTGGGGCTAAGTCGGCACTTGGGGACTGTCCCTAACTGCCGGCTGCCAGAGCTGTCCCCTTTGCACCAAAATGGTGCAGATTAACCTGTCCCCAATGCACCAAGCGTGCCGCGGGGGCTGCGTTGTGACACAATGGCGTTTGTTCGATTCGTTATGCGAAAGGCCAACTATGGCAAATAAGAAAAAGAATTCCGAGGCCGCGCCGACGCCCGAGCAGCAGGTCCGCGCTGCCTCCAGCTCTCGCAAGAAGCAGCGCAAGACGTACGTGTCTAAGACCGTCAAGATCGTCCTGGTGGTCATCGGCGTGCTGGCGATGCTGCTTTCCGTCTCGGCGATGGCGTGCTCCGGCCTTATGTCGCAGGCCGAGGACACCTCGGGCTACAAGCTGACCGGCGGTGTTGCTGCTACTATCAACGGCACCAACCTCACCGAGGACACCGTGACCAAGCAGATCATGAGCATGCGCACGTCCTACGGCTACACCAAGGACAAGGACTGGGCGCAGTATCTGGTCGACAACGACCTCACGCCCAAGAAGTACCGCAAGCAACTCATCGACTCCTACACGCAGCAGATTCTGCTTCAACAGGCACAGAAGGAAAACGGCGTGACGGTGTCGGACGAGGAGGTCGAGAAGGCTTGGAAGGACGCGTGCAAGAGCGCGGGCGGTGCCAAGGCCTTTAAGAAGACCCTCAAGACCTACGGCTATACCGAGGACACCTACAAGGACTCGCTCAAGGAGAGCCTGGCGCAGCAGAAACTCAAGGATGCCGTCGCGCCCACGAGCAAGCCCAAGGACAGCGAGATTGTCGACTACATCAACGAAAACCTGTCCAGCTACAACGACGCCCGCCGCTCGTCGAACATCCTGATCAAGGTTGATTCCGACGCTTCCGACGAGGACAAGGCTGCCGCCAAGGCCAAGGCGCAGGAGTGTCTGGACAAGATCAACTCCGGTGAGCTGAGCTTTGAGGACGCCGTTGAGCAGTACTCCGAGGACACCGGTTCCAAGGAGAAGAAGGGCGATGTGGGCTGGGATAAGCTCACCACTTTCGTCGACAGCTACCAGACGGCGCTCGAGGGACTCAACAAGGGCGACGTGAGCGAAGTCGTCGAGTCGACCTATGGCTACCACATCATCAAGTGCACCGACTACTTCCATGTCGATAATCAGGTTGATGACATCAACCAGGTGCCCAAGGACATCAAAAAGTACGTCTCCAACGTGGTGAAGACGCAAGCGGCCAGCACCGCGTACAGCGAGTGGCTGGAGCAGTACAAGAAGGATGCCGACATCACCGTCAACCCCATGCCCAAGGACGTACCCTATAACGTGAGTCTGAAGGGCGTCACCAAGAGTTCGACCGACGATTCGTCGACGACTGAGTAATCATGGGGCGGTGCTCGCGCGAGTGCCGCCCACGCTATTAGAGAGGATTTGCAGATGACCAACGAAGAGCTGCAGAAGGAAATGATCGCGGCCATGAAGGCCAAGGACAAGGTTCGCCTGTCCATCATTCGCCAGGTTAAGGCCGAGGTGAAGAATATCGAGGTTAACGAGCGCCGCGATGTGACCGAGGAAGACGTCAACAGCATGATCAAGCGTCTGATCAAGCAGACGAGCGAGACGCTGGAGATGTCCATCAAGGCCGGCACCGACCAAGAGCGTACCGACAACCTGACCGAGCAGGTCAAGATCCTGGAGAGCCTGCTGCCCGCGCAGGTTTCGGGCGAGGAGCTCGAGGCCTTGATTGAGCAGGTTATCGCCGAGCTGGGCGCCACGTCCAAGAAGCAGATGGGCCAGGTCATGGGTGCCCTGGGCAAGGCCACCGGCGGCAACTTCGATAAGCCGGCCGCAGCAAAGATCGTCGGCGCAAAGCTGGCTTAAGGGCCGAGCGGTACATAGTTGATGTTGAGGGGGCGTGGCCGTCATGGTCGCGCCCCTTTTTGCTGGGCTGGGTACTCATTGGGGACAGACTTAAATGAGTGCCCAATGAGCGGGTACTCATTTAAGTCTGTCCCCAATGAATGGGTTAAAGGTTGCGGGTTCTTTACGGGAATGTAGTGTGGGCTGCGGAAACGCGGTTCTTTCCGTACAATAGTTCAACTCGTGTAAACGCAGGGAAGGGACATTCATGGCAGACATGATCGAGATCAAGCATCTCAACAAGTACTTTGGCGACCTGCATGTGCTCAAAGATATCAATCTCACCGTCAAGCGCGGTGAGAAGCTCGTAATGATCGGGCCTTCCGGTTCTGGTAAGTCGACGCTCATCCGTTGCGTCGATTATCTGGAGGAGCCTACGTCGGGCGAGGTCGTCATCGACGGCACGCCGCTCACCAAAAAGAATCACCTGGAGATGGCTCGCAAGTATAGTTCCATGGTGTTTCAGCAGTTCAACCTGTATCCCAACATGACTGTGCTGGGCAACCTGACACTCGCGCCCATCAAGCTGCAAAAGAAGAGCAAGGAGGAGGCGACCGAGATCGCCATCGCCGCGCTCAAGCGCGTCGGCATGGCGCATAAGGCCGGCGAGTATCCGCAGAATCTCTCGGGCGGTCAGCAGCAGCGCATCGCCATCGCCCGCGCCCTGTGCACCAAGCAGCCCATCATTCTGTTTGACGAGCCGACCTCGGCGCTCGACCCCGAGATGGTCCAGGAGGTTCTGGACGTTATGATTGAGCTCGCGCAGGAAGACATCACCATGATCTGCGTGACGCACGAGATGGGCTTTGCGCGCCAGGTGGCCGACCGCGTCATCTTTATGGAGGACGGCCGCATCCTGGAGGAGGGCACGCCCGAGCACTTCTTCGATAACCCCGAGAACCCGCGCTGTCGCGAGTTCCTGTCCAAGATTCTGCACTAGGCGCGGTGATGGACATGACGGATATGACGAGGGCGGCCGTGTCGCGCCGTCACTTTTTGCAGCTGGCTGGCGCCGGCATGCTTGCGCTGACGGGGACCGCGCTTGCCGGTTGCGGCAACTCCACCAGCGGCGAGGGCTCCGACAAGGGGTCCAAGCTTGCGGCCATCAAGTCGCGTGGCCATCTGAATGCCGGCGTTAAGAAAGACGTTCCCGGCTATGGCTATTACGACACCGCCAAGGGCCGCTTTGAGGGCATGGAAGTCGATTTGTGCTACCAGATCGCCGCTGCCGTCTTTGGCGTGAGCTACAAGGAGGCCCGCGCCCAGGAGCTTGTCGAGTTTACCGACGTAACGCCCAAGACGCGCGGCCCGCTGATCGATAACGGCCAACTCGACGTGGTCGCGGCGACCTACACCATCACCGACGAACGCAAGAAGAGCTGGGATTTCTCGACGCCGTACCGCACCGACTACGTGGGACTCATGGTCAAGAAGCGTTCGGGCTTTACCTCGATTGAGGACCTGGACGGCAAGGTCATCGGCGTGAGCCAGGGTGCTACCACGCAGGGCCTGATCGAGCAGATGATCAAGGACAACGGCTTTAGCTGCAAGCCCGAGTTTAGGGCCTTTAGCGGCTACCCCATCATCAAGAGTTCGCTCGACGCCGGCAATATCGACGTCTTTGCCATGGACCGCTCCACGCTGGCCGGTTACATGAACGAGACCGTTGAGCTGTTGCAGCCCGAAGTCAAGTTTGGCGAGCAGGGCTACGGCGTGGCGACCAAGAAGGGCTGCGACCTTTCGGCCGTGGTCGATCAGGTGATTTGCGATCGCCTGGCCGACGGCTGGCTCGACCAAGAGGTCAAGACCTGGGGTCTTGTATAGGCGCATCGTCCAAGGAAGGAATCAAATGCTCGAAGGATTATTTGACGCCGACCGTTGGTCGACGACATTTCAAAACATGGGGCCCTTCTGGGAGGGCTTTGGCGTGACGCTGCAGGTGGTCGTTGCCGGTCTGCTGCTGTCGCTGGTGCTGGGTACGCTGCTGGGCGTGTTCTCTACCACTCGCTCGCGCGTGCTGCGCGCCATAAGCCGCGTGTACGTGGAGTTTTACCAGAACACCCCGTTGCCCGTGCAGGTGCTCTTTATGTACATGGCCGGTCCGCAGTTTTTGCAGGCCATAACCGGTGCCGACCAGCCGGTGCGCATCGCGCCGTTCGTGCTGGGCTTCTTGGGTGTGGGCCTGTATCACGCGGCCTACATTTCGGAGGTCATCCGCACCGGCATCGAGGCGGTTCCGCGCGGTCAGATGGAGGCGGCCCAGAGCCAGGGCTTCACCCGTGCGCAGGCGTACTGGTACATCGTGCTGCCCCAGACATTCAAGATCATTCTGCCGCCGCTGTGTAACCAGGCGCTCAACCTGGTCAAGAACACGTCGGTGCTGGCGCTCGTGGCCGGCGGTGACCTTATGTACCGTTCTGACAACTTTGTGAGTCTGTACGGTTATCTGCAGGGATACATCGTCTGCTGCCTTATGTACTTCATCATCTGCTTTCCGCTCGCCATGCTGGTGCAGTGGCTCGAGCGTCGCTCCAAGGAGCGTCCGCGCGGCGTGAGCCTGGCCGAGCTGGGGCTCGACAACGTAGAGGAGGCCTAGCGCATGGAAATCTTCAACGCGACCAACCTGCTCTACATTTGGGGCGGCTTTGTTAAGACGATCGAGATCTCGGCGCTGTCGATCTTTTTCTCGCTCATCTTTGGCACGGTGCTGGCGCTCGTTAAAAGCTACGCGCCCCGCCCGTTCCGTATTTTGGTGAGCGCCTATATTGAGTTGTTCCGCTGCACGCCGAACCTGCTGTGGATCCTGTTTATCTACTTTACGGTGCAGGGTTTGGACATTGTGATTTCGACCATCGCCTTTACGCTGTTTACCAGCGCCGTTATGGCCGAGATTGTGCGCGGCGGCCTCAACTCGATTCCGCGCGGCCAGTTTGAGGCAGCGCAGAGCCAGGGCTTTGGCTTCTTTGCCACCATGCGCTACATCATTCTGCCGCAGACGTTTAAGACGATCATTCCGGCGCTGTTTAGCCAGTGCACGACCGTCATCAAGGACAGCTCGTATCTTTCGGGTATTAACGTGGCCGAGCTCATGTACACGGCAAATGTCGTGATGGCCCACGCGATCGACCTGTCGCAGGTGCTTATGCTCTACGGCCTGGTGTTTGCGATGTACTTTGTGCTCAACTTTGGTATCTCGCTGCTGGTGAGAGCGTATCAGAGGCGAATGGTGGCAGCGTAGAATGTAGCAAAGGGACAGCCCCTTTGTCACATAGAGAAAGGAATCGCGATGAGCGATCTGGAGAACAAGAAGAATCCTGTGGTCATTACCATCGCGCGCGACTTTGGCGCCGAGGGCCACGAGATTGGTCGCATGCTTGCCGACGAGTTGGGGATTCCGCTGTACGATAACGAGCTGCTGGTGCGTGCGTCGCTGCGCGCGGGCGAGTCGCTCGATAAGATGGCCGCCTACGACGAGCGCCTGGCCGTGGAGAATATGGCGTTCCTACCCGACCGCTACGATGCACGTTCGTACTCGGACAAGTTGTTCCAAAAGATGAGCCAGGTGATTTTGGATCTGGGCGAGACCGAGAGCTGCATTATCGAAGGCCGCCTGTCCGATTACCTGCTGCGCAACAACCCCAACCACATTGCCGTGTTGGTGACCGCTCCCTTTGAGGACCGCGTCGAGATCGTGCGCAAGAAGCGCGGCCTCAACAAAAAGAAGGGTGCCAAGCTGGTCAAGCAGCAGCAGAAGGCGCGCGAGGCGTTCTATAAGCGCTACAGCGCCGGAAAGTGGAAGATGACGAGCGGCAAGGACATCGTCGTCAACCGCGCCAAGCTGGGCCGCGAGGGCTGTAAAGACGTTATCGCCGCTGCCTACCGCTACAAGGTGGCGCAACTCGAGGCTTAACCGACCAAAAACCACCACAAAGGGGACAGGCACCTTTGTGGTGGTTTTTGTTTTAGGTAGAGAAAGTCAACTGGTTCTGCCGGGGTCGATCGCTCAAAGAACTCAAGGACGCTCAAAAAACTCAAAGATACTCAAATAAATTATAGATAGTAGGGGCATAATTAAGTTATATGAGTTAAAGGGAGGCTTTATGGCGGCACCGACGGCGTACAGGCAGGCAAATCCATTCACGCCGATGTTCGGACGTGTACCGGCGTATATGGCCGGCCGTGAGCAAATCATCGATGATATGGTGCTGGCGTTTGAAAATGACGACTCCGATCCCAATCTTTGCTCGGTTTTCTATGGTGCGCGTGGTACAGGTAAAACGGCGCTTTTGGCATATCTGTCGTACCGCGCCCAGCAAGAGGGCTGGATTACAGCGAATGTGACGGCCTCGGAGGGGATGCTCGAAGACATTTTGCAGCGCCTCAACGAATCAGCCGCCCATCTGATCGAAAAGCCCGCTTCTAGGCGTGTGAACAGTGTCGGCATTGCCCCCGTAGGAAGCATGAGCTGGGAGAACATCGATGTTGAATTTGAGGGCGCTAACTGGCGTACCAAGATGAACGCTTTGTTTGCTCAGCTTGAAGCGACTGACACCGGGGTGCTTATCGCCGTTGACGAAGTGGATGCATCGTTTGCGCAAATGACGGAGCTTGTTACTACCTACCAGCACTTTGTAAGCGAGAATAAAAAGGTAGCTTTGCTTATGGCGGGGCTGCCGTTTCGCGTGCTGGCGCTGCTGACGGGGAAATCGACATCGTTTCTTCGTCGCGCGGCTCAACATTCGCTGGGATCAATTTCACCGACTGAGGTAAAAGAAGCGTTTCGACTAACGATTGAGGACGGCGGCAAGACGATTTCTGATGAGGCGATCGACCTCGCTGCCAAGGCGATCGATGGTTTTCCATTTATGTTCCAGTTGGTGGGGTATCGGGCATGGAATGCTTCGCGCCAAGCCTCCGAGGTTTCTATTGAGGATGTCGAACGAGGCGCGAAACTTGCGCAAGAGGAGCTGGAATCGCGAGTTTTCGCTTCAACAGCGGCGGAACTTTCACGAGGGGACCTTGAATTTCTTCGTGCAATGAATCCGGTTGGGACGACGACCAGGCAAGAGCTGGCAGCGAGGCTTAAGAAGAGTTCCGGTTCGATTTCAACGTATAAAAAGCGTCTGGTAGAGGCTGGGGTAATTGAAGAGCCTCTACAAGGACGTTTTGAGTTTGCATTGCCAGGCTTCGGCCGATATGTCGCATCGCTTTACTAAAGGGTCGTTGCTGCGAAGGATCGCTTCGTGTCCCTTTACTGTCTCGATCTGTAACAATAAGCCTGCTTTTAGGGGCCTATCTGTTACAGACTGAGACAAACTGGCAGAGTGACCTTCTGCTCCGCTCAAACCACCGCAAAGGGGGCCTTTATGGTGGTTTTTGTTTTAGGACGAGGGGAAGGCCTTGGTGAGACCGGCGCGCGTTTGCGTGTCGGTCTTTTGGTAGATGGAGCTCAGGTGGCGCTGCACCATGCGCATCGAGATGCCGAGTTCCCCGGCAACCTGCTTGAGTGGACGTTCATCCTGGGTCACGGCTATGAGCACGTCGACTTCGCGCGGGGTGAGAGCGTGGTTGGCGATGAAGGCCTGACGCTGCTCTTCCATACTCGGTGCTGCCAACGCCTCCTCGGCAAGCTGCTGGTGTTCGCGCTCCTGTTCGGTTTGGGGTAGACGGAACAGCCCCGCAGCTACAAATGCCACGCTCGCCGCCACAAGCAGCACGAGCGCGCCGATCATGATGAGGGCGACATTGCCCGAGGTGACCAGTGCCAGCGAGATGCCCGATGTGGTGAATGCGCATACATTGTTGGCGGCGCGGCCCATGCCGGCCCACAAAGCCGGAGTGTGCATACGCGGTGCCAGCTGTGTAAACGTGGCGGTGAAGAATGTGACGAAAAAGCCCGAGCTCAGATAAAAGACGATGAGGCCCAGGTTGGGATCGGCGCCAGCTTCTACGGCCAAGATTGAGATGGTGGAGAGCACCGTGACACCGAGCATGACAGGACCCATGTAACGACGCTCGGCAAGGTCAAAGACGATGCCGGCGACCAGGCCGCTCGCTGCCAAAAAGAGGCGTGGCCAAGTCTGCACGGCGATGGTGCCGTGGGCGTTGGAGAACGTGACCACGTTATCGAGCGTGGAGAACAGGCAGGCGAGAATCATGACGAGTGCGATGCTCCAACACGCCTGCTTGGCGAGGACGTGTGAGGGCTCAGTAAAAGGGTTGATGGTGGAGCTGGGGTTCTCATCTGCCACTTGGGGCGTGGCGCTGAGGGAGGAGATGACGATCGTCGCCGCGCCAAGAATGATGAGCTCAACGATGCCGCCGCAATCGAGCAGGTTAAGGGCAAACTGCAGGAGGATGCCCGCGGCATATGCCGCTCCCGCGCCCGTGGCGAGCTTGGGATCGTCTTGGAATGCCAACGCAAAGGCGCGATGCGCAGCGGCGCCCAGCATACCGAGTCCAAAGAATACCACGCACCCCAGAATCTCGAGTGCAAGCGGACCCGTGGGGACCTGAATCTGGGTCAAGCCAACGATAGCGATGGGAACGGCGGCGTTGGCGGCTGTCTGGGCCTGACCTTTGCGTTGGGCAAGAGCCAATAACGGCGCGTATCCGATAAAGCCGATAACGCTGGCACCCAGGATAAAACCTTGCGCGAGCACAACGCGTTCGGCACCGGCGAGCAGCCCGACATTGATGTCGAAGCGAAACTCGGCGGCAAGGAAGACAAAGGTAAAGAGCGCGAGGGCTAGAAGCGCGTTGATTTTAGGCTTGCTCAGGTTCAAGAACGGTCCTTTGGGTGGACGGAATAATCATGCCCTCGATTGTAGCGCCCTAAGGCGAAGACACCGACAACGAAATCCATTCGAATGAAACCGCAGGTAGCCATAGGGGTTCACATCTACGAACCTAGGCGTATGCGATTGCTTGGCACATGGTGAGACTAGGAAAACCACCACAAAGGGGACAGGCGCCTTTGTGGTGGTATGGTCCATCGACCGAGGGAGGCCCCTATGAACGGAAGCCATTTTGACAAGCAGACCCAGCGCGAGCGCACTTGCTCGCTGGTTCACGGTTCGTGGAAACGGGCGGGTGCCAGGCTGGCGTGCGCCGGCGCGTGTGCGCTCATGGTCGGTCAGCTGCTACTGCCGAGTGTTGCCTTGGCAGCCGATTGGATCAACGTGGGCGGCACGCAGTACAACGCGGGCGCTGCCGTCAGCGACGATGCGGGCACGTGGTCTTGGAACGGTGCCGACGACATGCAGCTCAACGGCTATAACGGCGGCGGCATCAGCGCCGAGGGTAATCTCAATATCGGCGTGACCAACACCAACACCGTTACGGCCGATGCTGGCCAGAGCGCCATCGAGGTCTCGGGCGGCAACCTTGCCATAACGGGCGGCGGCACGCTCAACGCGACGGGCCAGACCGACGTCATCACGGCGGCGGGTGACGGTATTATTGGCGGAGATGTGACCATCGACGGCACCACGGTCAACGTGACGGCGACGGGTACGGATGCGAATGGTGAGGAGTGCGAGAACGCCGAGGCCATAACTACGTTTGGTGGCGACGCGACCATTAAAAACGGCGCGACTGTCGATGTAAAGGCGGGACGTGCGACGGAGTCCGGCGACGGGTACTACGGTTACGTGACGGGCATCTATGCCACTAACGGCGCACCCAGGGGAGATGGCGAGTTTACATGGGAGCATGACGGACAGAGCAACAAGGGCGGTCGCGTGTCAATTGGCTCTGGCTCAAAGGTGACGGTCAAGGCCGAATCCACCCTGGAATCTCAGGGAATTGTGTCCCGTGTCAACAACGGCGCCGCGCGTGTCGAGATTGCAGGCGATTCGCTCGTGACCGCGATTGCCGACGCTTCGGGCGGCAACTGGGGTGCCGTGGGTATCGAGGCGGCCGGAATGGGCGACGATGCCACTGCCGATATCATCATCGATGGAAAGAACACGTTTGTGACCGCGATCGCCAGCGCCTCGAAAGATCGGTATTCTAATGACACGTACGGCCTGCATACCAGCTCGGGGAGTGCGATCGAGGGCGGAAGCATCCAAATTAAAAACGGCTCCGTTGTTGCCCAGGGCAGCGATGGAGCGATCGTTGCCGACAACTTCACGACCGCCAACGGCCCCGCTGGCATGATCGTTATCGGCGAGGGAGGGAAGATCGTGCTTCCCGTCAACGGCGTGGTGCGTGACTACCAAAAGCTGGGTGCCCGTCCCATGGCGCTGGGCAACCGATTTGAATATTCTGATTTTTGGGGACAGACGATTGGTGAGCCCGGCGAAGGCGTTTTGAGGGCCGATCGCGATGCGGACAAGATCGCCAAGGTCGCGCATATCGTATTCGACGGAGGTGCTACGCCTGCTCCCGATCCGGCACCGACTCCCAAGCCGCAGCCGGGAGGCGAGGGCTCGACGGGCACGACGGGGGCGACGACCCAAACTTCGACACAGACTGGTTCGGCCGTGAATGTAAAGCCTGCTGCCGCCAAGGTATCCGTCACGGCTTCGAAGGCGACGGCCTCTACTCTCGCGGCCACGGGCGATAGCGCCGCGTTGAGTGTTGCCGCCATGAGCGTCGCTGGTGCCACGGTTGCAGCCGCCGGCATCGCCGCCGCGCGTCGTCGCGAGGAATAGCAATTTTGCCTAGGGCATGCAGGGCATAAAACCTCGGTGCGCTTGATTGAGCCGCCGCGCAGGGATTTGCGTCCCCGCGTGGCGGCTTTTGCGTTTGCGCAGGTAGGGACGCGGGTTCGCATGTACGAACCTAGGCGTGGCGCCCGGTTTGCCGCACTGTGATGTCATGGAAACAAACCTCGATTAAGGAGGACGACATGCAAGGACAACATTTTGCCAAGCAGACGCAGCGCGAGCGCGCTTGCTCGCTCGTTCACGGTACTTGGCGTTGCGCGGGTGTGAGGGTCGCCAGCGTCGGTGCGTGCGCGCTCATGGTCGGCCAGCTGTTACTGCCGAGTGTGGCGCTTGCGACCGAATGTGCGGATTCTGCTGCTACGACGGGTGAGGTCGCTGCGGCTCCTGCGGCGCCGGCGGCTACGGTGGATGCGAATGCGGCGACAACACCGACAACCGAGGCTGCTCCGTCAACTCAGAACGAGGCCGATACTCAGCAGGTATCTTTGGCTGACACCGTCGAAGGGGCTGGCGATGCAATGCCCGCCGAGCAAAACGCTTCCAGCAACAACGCCGCCATGCCGGCAGACAACGCCATTATGCCCTGCGGTGTGACCGACGTGACGGGTGGGGGTGGCGTGACAATCGACACGAACGTCGAATCCTACTACAGGGAATGCGAGCTTCCACCCGAGATTTCTCTTACCGGAGGCGGTAGTTTCTCATGGGATTTTGGACCGGTCCCAGATGAGGTGGCGGATAAGCTATCAAACGCATCCGAAACTAAGTATTACAAGGCAGATGCCGCTACTGGCGCGCTTGTTGAAGTCGCCGATCAGTCTCAATCGAACGTGACGATTTCCATTGCGCCATATGAAGGGCAGATGCGCGCGACGCTGACCCTGACGGGTGGCGACTTTGTAGACGGAAACTATGCACTCATCCGCAACGAGGATGTGCCGTTTACTTCAACGTTGACGTTCGACGGCACCGACTATAATGATGGCATCCTCATCGGCGATCCTGATAGCACCTCCGATAAACCAGCTCAAATCGTTGTCCATGAAACAAGGACCGATTACTACCTGCGCTACAACTTCAACACCGTGGTAAAGCTAGCTGCTCATGGACAGGCAATCAATAGCGTTGATTTGGGTTCAGGATATATCGGCTATCGCGCTGGGGATACTCCCGCTCCAACCACTCATGTACCATACGCAGATTACGACAAGTATGAAATTGCTTACGAGTGCTGGGAGGAGATGGACAACAGCGACCCCACGGATCTTCATCCCGTCGCCTTCTGGTATTCCGACGAGGGCATGTACACACCGGGCATGAAGCGAATCGACAAGTTCGAAGAAGGCAAGCACTACATGCATTCTGTCATGCTACGCCAAAAGAACGGGTATGAGTTTGCCAACGGCTGCACTGTGGCAATCAATGGCGAGCCACTTAACGCCATGAGTGTTCAGAAAGTCGAAGGTGGTCTGTTCCTTGCGCCGACCACATCGTTTACCTGCGAAAAGGCTCTTGTGTGGCAAGCAATCGACACGGTCGAGATTAATGGCGCTACCGTCACGTTCAAAGACGGCGATAAGCCGGTGTTCACGGGCGCTACGTCCGACGACACTCGTTATTGGTATCAGTGCGAGTTCTGGAATTCTGAGGATGGCGCTGGAGTGAACTCGGCATGGTTCTGGGATCAAAATATCGAGAACCACATTGATACGTTTGAGGCTGGGAAGACCTACAGCTACGGTTTTTATCTCAAGTCGCATGAGGGTTTCTACTTTACTCGTGACACTAGGGTCACAATTAACGGCAAGACTTATGGCTACTGGTGGAACGAATCCGATGCGGAGAATCTCGATAGAGACGGTAAGACGACCACCATGTGGGTCTATACCAATCTTACGATGACGCCTGAAGCAATGCCGACGCCGACGCCGGACCCCAAGCCGACGCCCGAGCCCGAGACCAAGCCCGAGACCAAGCCGGGTCAGGCGCCAACGACCGCCACGATTACTACGACCGTCTCGACCACCAAGACTCCGGCCGTCAAGCCCGCTGCCAAGACCAGCGATGCCACCCTCGCCGCAACGGGTGACAGCACCGGACTTGTCGCCGCGGCCATGAGCCTCGCCGGCGCCATCGCAGCAGCCATCGGCATCGCCTCAAAGCGCCGCGAGAACTAGGTTTCGGCGGAGGCCCTCGTTTCCACCTCAGCAAGATCTCAATCTGTAACACCTAGCCAGCAGAAACGGCTCTATCTGTTACAGATTGAGATGAACCGGCGGGTGGCCAACATAACGTCTCAATCTGTAACGCCTAGCGAGAAATTCGGCCTCTTACCGTTACAGATCGAGACAAACCGGCCGGCTAAGTCCAAAACCACCACAAAGATGCCTGTCCCCTTTGTGGTGGTTTGCGCAGGTAGAACGGTAGGTTCGTATATATGAACCTACCGTTCGCTTTGTTTTTGGGCAACGATTACGCTGGATGACTTTTGGTTTGCAAGAAAGGATCGACCATGAGGTGGACTACTGTTCGAGCGCTTTGCCGCCGCCTGACTGTTGCCACGGTAACCCTCGCGATGGTGACGGGCTCGTTGCCCGTGGGCGCGTTTGCCGAGGCGCTCACCACCGATAGCACCTTTGTGCAGACGGATAACGGCCATGCGGACGACGCCACCTCCGCCGATTCGGCTGACGCCCAAGCGTCAGACTCTGCTTCCGCCGACCCCGCGCCCGATGCCGGCGCTGCCGACCCCACAGCGCTCGATACCGGTGACGCCCCGACACCTCCGGCCTCCGAGATCGCATCGGCGGCGGGCCTGACTGGCGCCGGACAGACCGAGAGTACGCCCGTGGGCACGCTCGCCACCGACCTGGTCGAGGGCAAGGAGCTTGCCGAGCAGCAACAGCAAGAGGAGGCTTCCGGCACCGAGGCGACCTGGAACGAGGAACTTGAACTCTGGGCAACCTCGAAGGGCGCCACGGGCGTAAAGGACGAATACGACGATGGCTACGTGGCTGGCGAGCAGACTCCTGCGCAGTACTACTTCTCGATCGATAGCCTCACCAACGAAATTTCTATCGAGTATGGCGACGCGGGCATTACCACGTTGGAGGTGCCCTCGACCATCGACGACAAAAATGTCGTAAGCCTTACGGGTATGGGAAGCGCTGCGCTCACATCGATCACCTTCGCCCCTAATTCGCATGTCCGCTCGGTTGGAGGCTTGGGCGGCAGCAGCATCAAAGAGATCGCACTGCCCGATTCGGTCGAGGAGCTCAAGAGCTATGCATTCTACAAAAGCAAGACGCTCCAAACGGTAACCTGGCCCAACAACGCGGCCTTTACCACGATTCCCGAACAGGCCTTTAAGGAATGTGAACAACTTGACGACAAGGTGGTGGCAACGCTGCCGCCTTCGGTCAAAACCATCGACTATCTTGCATTCGCCTATTGCGGCGTGCCACAGTTCTATGTCTCGGACACAACAGTGCTCACCTTTACGCAGATCAATGTGCCGGGCACGGTGGAGCGGATTGAGCGCTATGCCTTTGACGGGTGCTCGCATGTGTCGTCGGTGACGATCGGCGATGGTGTCAAATCTATCGGGGCGCTCGCGTTCGCCTCTCTTGATCCTGCGATTGCCGGCAAAGAGATTGTGCTACCCAAAAGCGTGGAAATGATAGAGTGGGGAGCTTTTGAGAACACGAGATACGGAAACGAGACGAACCATAATGCCGTTGCCCTGCGCGTGATGAACCCCGATCTTCAGTTTGGTGAGGCGGGCTATCCGGGCGACTATAATGAGCGCGTGACAATCGATGGCGTAACGTATGCGATTCCCTTTGGTGAAGGCCAGACCATCTATGCCTATGCGACCGATTCGGCTGGCAACCCCTCGATGGTCAAAAAGCTTGCCGATGCCGTGGCCGATCGCAAGGACTCCGTCGATTCCTCGAAGCCTGCCTACACGTTTGAGTGGATGGGCGAGGCGGCCCAGGTGACGGGCAAACTTCCCCAGAGCGCGACGGCTACACTCGCGCAGGCGGGGCAGTCCACGCCGCTGGCGGTTGGCGATGACGGCAGCTTTACAGCGGACGCTCTCTCCAAGACAGCAGCCACCCTGCGCATTTCGCTCAGCGGTTACTATGACATGGTGCTGGCGCGCCCGGGTGACCAGATGACGGGCACATGGAATATCGGAGAGATTAAGGCGGAGGACTTTACCAAGATTCCGGCCTCGCGCGCGATTGAGCTCAACGTGGGCTATCTTGAACCGATTGTGGGCCAGGATAAGACCGAACGCATTGAGCTCGATAGTCTCGATAACATCAATCTGACGGTGAAGAGCGGTGGCAAGATGCTTAAGCCTGCCAAGGGTGACAAAGAAAACGACTTCCGTATCCATGGCACAGCACTCGTGGTGTCGCAGGCCATTGCCGACGCGGACCAGGATCTGGAGATAACGCTCGAGCCCAAAGACAGCCTCAGGCTGGGTGGGGCGACGGCGACGGTGAAGCCTTCGGCCGGCAAGGTCGATATCGACTTGAAGCCTTGGGGTACGGCGACGGTCACGACCAAGGGCGACTACCAGGGAGCCAACCGCGTGCTGGTGTTCCGTACGTCCGACGGCAAGCTGGTCGCCGACGGTGTCACCTATTTGATGGGTTACGAAGACGATGACACCACGCCTATCATGAAGGCCGAGACGCCGCGCCTTAAGGCCGGTTCGTACACCATCGTCGCCTTTAACAAGACGAGCTACGACATCCAAGCGACGAGCTATTCCACGTTTAGCCGCCTAGGGCTGACCGTGGGTAAGCATATCGCGCAAAAGCAGGTGAAGATTGAGGACGGCAAACAGCTCGACGTGACGCTCGACGTCCCCACGTTTGACGTGGAGACGTATCGTGCCGAGCGTGGGCTGACGGCGGGCTCGGTTATCGCTGATTCGTCCGCGGTCGTTGGCGCGGAGACCGAGCTGCGCATTCATTACGAGCTCAAGGACAGCCAGGCTGCCAAGATTGAGATTCCTCTGGCCAAGGATGCCGTCGAGGATGTGTCCGCAGGCGCTCGCGAAGCCGGCGCCAGCTCCGATGCCATGTGGGCTGCCACAACTTGGGAGGGCGACAACCTCGTTCTCGATATGAAGAAAAGTGCGGGCGCCGATGTGTTTGTGCGCTTTAAGCCTAAGGCCGCGGGCATCTATGCCGTCTCGCCGCTTATTACGCTGGGCGAGGTGACATTGCCGCTGGGAAGCACCACACTCGAGGTTAGCGGATCGCGCATCGAGGTCGACAACACCGACGTTCACAGCCTGCTGGGCAATGTGGCCTACGTTTATGCAGCGCCGGGCAAGAGCGTGCAGCTCACCGTGGGGACGGGCTCGTCGGCTGCAAAGTACACCGGCAAGACCAATAAACTCGGCCGTGCCAAGATTGAATACGAACTGCCGCAGGATACGCTTGCCGCCGAGCGTGTGACGCTCGAAGCGCGCGTGGGCTCGACCGATGTCGCCGCCGCTGCCGCAGAGGTGACGGCTCGCAATTATGTGCGCTATGTTCCGGGTGCTTCGGTCTGGAACTTTGATGTGACGTATCGTGGCGGTACGCAAAACTTGGTCAAGGACGGCAAGGACACCGGCAAGAGCCTGTGGACCTTCCATCATCTGCCACAAAAGAAGAACGCCTACTGGACCTTTGACATCACGCTCGAGGTGGGAAACGAAGAGGCCGCCGACACGCTCGACCTGTACGTGGACTGCGTGGATGGCAAGACGGTGACGATTCCTCTGACTCAAAAGTCGCGCGAGGGCACCCGTGTGCGCTATGTGGCGGAGTATGTGGACGAGGGATATCTCAAGCTGCTCGACGAGTTTAACAAGGCGAATGACTCGACCTATGTGAACTGCGGCAACTTTGAGCAGATCTTTATGCCGCAGACCTACCGCATCTCCAATGCTCAGCTTATGACCATGCTGAGTTTTGACGCCAACGCTTCGGCCAAAAAGCATTCCGCCGCGGCCGAGGAGCGCCAGCAGGAGTTCTCGAATGCTGTGCAGCAGTGGCACGAGTATATGATGGATAACTCGTTTAATGATGTCGACGAGGCCTTTAACGATGCGATTGACCAGATGGTCGCCGATGCGTTTGCCGAGGAGGACGAGGACGGTAAAGAGGACGAAGCCCAAGGTGGAGCTGCCCGTAAGGCTCGTCGCGCTCCTGCCGCCAGCGACGGCGAGGGTGATGATGCTGGAAACGACGAGGCCGCTCAGTTTGCGGCTGAGCTCAAGGCCGCGGTCGGCGGGTCGGCGGCGCTGCTGACCCAGCAGGGCGACAGCTATGGCGTCAATGTGGACAAGATGATCTTTGAGGATGCTTACGGCACCAGCGAGGATTGGTATCAGGAACTCGCGGCGGCCCAGGGCGCGAACGCTGCGGATGCGGCCGCCATCAAGGAGCTCGTCGACCATGCATCGCGAGCGGAGTTTATTGCCCAGCGGGCCGAGGATCTGATGGGCCAGTCGATGGGTATCGGCCAGCTCAACCAATACGGAAGCTGGAATGACGCAACCGCTGCGGCGCTCAACAAGTGTGCGGGCATTAAGGCCAGTGAGTACAACGGCCAGTCGACGAGCGGGTTTAACGATTTGGGCCAGGCGCTCGGCAGCTCGCTGAGCTACAAGGCGGCTGACGACGATACCGTCAAGGGCTTTAAGGTCGCCGCGCCCGATGGCGAGCAGACGGCCTATATCGAGTCGGAGTTTATCGAGAACTCCAATAACAACAAGAACCAGGCGCTTCTGTTTAACTCGATCGCCATGCAGTGCGACATTCTGGACAACCTGTACGACAACTGGAATGTGGTTCATAGCCTCAACAACTCCAAGGTGCGCGGATGGCTCATGGCCTGGAAGCGTAACGGCGACGTGAGCGCCCATATGAAGATCATCCGCACGATCCGTTCGCTCAAGAGCTATAAGATCGAGTGCGAGATGTTCGGACAGGTCTTTAAGACCGATGCGTGGAAGGCGGCCGGCCAGGCGTTTCCCGCGGCGACCCAGGGCATCGGCATCTTTACCGGCATTTACGGCGTGAACGATGCCAGCAAGAACTGGGAGAACGTGAACGTCCGTATGCAGAAGGTGAAGGGCGAGCGCGAGGGCTATGAGCTTCAGCATACGCGCTTGCTTGCCAAGCCCGAGAAGACCGAGGACGACTGGAAGTGCATTTACGCGCTGCGCGACGCCATGGAGAAGGCGCGTGCGTTTGAGGATCTGCTGTATCGCCAGCTCTGCCACGACAGCACCGATGTGGCGGTGGGCTCCATTATGACAATCGCCGGCGTGCTGACGGCCGGTTCGGCGGGTACCGTGGTGGGCGCTGCCTATGACGCGGCTTCGACCAGCGTAGGTTCGGAGCGCGCGATTAAGCTGACCAATGCCGAATGCGCCTACGATGTTGCCTGCGAGCAGGTGGAGCGCGCGTGCCAGAATCGTATTACGGTCAACTGGGGCGAGCTGACCGATGCCGAGGTCTACAAGGCCAACAAGGACGGCTTGATCTCGGACGAGAAGATGCAGTCGATCTTCGAGGCACGTTATCGCAATGTGGCTGCCAAGGCTGCACCCGACCCTGCGGGCGTGGTGTACGAGGGCCTGCTGTCCAATACGGTTGAAGGCGCGACGGTTGAGCTGTGGAGTGCCGACGATGCGGCCGGTACCAATGCAGCGCGTTGGGATGCCGAGGAGTATGAGCAGGACAATCCGCTTGCAACGGGTGCGGACGGTGCATACAACTGGAATACGCCGACCGGCTGGTATCAGGTGCGCGTGACCAAGGACGGGTATGAGGAGGCGCGTTCGGCTTGGCTGCGCGTGCCGCCGATTCAGACTGAGGTGAACATTGGCTTGGTGTCGACGACGGCGCCCGAGGTGGCTTCGGCCCATGCCTATACCGATTGCATCGAGGTTGAGTTTGCGCAGTATATGGATGCGAGCGACGATGCCCTGGTCGCATTGTGCGCGCAGGGCTTGGGCGACGTGACGTATACGTGGCTCGACAAGCAGGACGATCCCAATGGCAAGCCGCTGTCGCGCGTGCTGCGTATTCGCTATGCCGATGCGCGTGAGGCGGGCTCGACGGTGGCGTTTGAGCTCGACGGTGCTCGCAACTACGCCGGCAAGGCCATGGCGCGCTGGGCAAGTGGCGAGCTTGTCGTGGGCGTTCGTGCCGACAAGCTCAAGCTCAACGTGGAGCAGGCCGTGACCATGCTTGAGGGCAGTGACTTTGAGCTGGTGGCGCACGTGACCGATAAGGCGGGCAAGCCGTTTGCGGGCGCAAAGGTTAGTGTTGGGCTGGAGTCCTCGGCTATCTGCTCTGTCGATGCCACCCAGGCCGTGACGGGCGAGGACGGAGCGGCGACGTTTGTGCTGCATGGTGCTCTGCCCGGTTTGACGACGTTGACGGCGGCGATGGACGGCACGGCGCTGTCCAAGCAGGTTGACGTTCGCGTGTCTGCCGAGGCAGTGCGACCGGCGCGACCGGTGGCGACGATTGGTGCGACGACGCTTGGTGCATGGTCGCCCAAGGAGAACTACATTACGGTGCCCAAGGGCACGAAGCTGGAGCTTTCGGCCGAGGATGGCGCGACGATTTGGTACACCACCAACGACACCTGCCCCTGCCGTGACGAAGGCCGCGTAAAGTACACCGAGCCCATTGCGCTCGATAGCAACATGTATGTGCGCATTGCGGCACAGCGCCCTGGCATGTCGTACAGTGAGTATTCCGAGCGTCTGAACATGACGATTACGGTGACCGATGAGGCGGCGCCTGAGCCGACGCCCGAGCCGGAGCCGACGCCTGGCGGCGGCGAGC
>UQTD01000020.1 GCA_900543845.1 uncultured Collinsella sp. | reverse complement strand
GGAGGACGGAGCTGAGGCCGAATAAATCAATTTGCGAAAGAATCTTGACGGTACCCGGCCTCCTCGACAAGGCCGGACGCGGCGGCCATCGCCGCCGAGGACCGGGCGGTGAGGCTGCTCGCGCGCAGGATCTCCGAGAACTCGGCGGAGATCGATGTGATCACGGCGGAGATATCCGCCCTCCTCGAGGGCGACGATACCTACCGATGCCTCCTGACGGTGCCGGGGATCGGCCCCAAAACCGCTTCCGAGCTCGCGATCTCCATAGATATCGAAGACTTCCCAAGCCACGACAGGCTCGCGTCGTACTGCGGCCTGGCGCCGCGCAACCGCCAGTCGGGGACCTCGATCTCCTCGGTGACGGCATCGCGCCAAGGCAACAAGAGGCTGAAGAACCTGCTCATATTCTCGTGCAACTGCCTTACCCGGACAGAGGGAAGATGGGGCGATTACTACGCTAGGTGCCGAGAGCGGGGCATGCCGCACGGCAAGGCGCTCAAGGCGCTGGCGCGAAAGAGGCTGAAGGTCATCTACGCGATCATGCGGGACAGGGTGCCCTACGCCGCCTAGTCGAAGCGCTCCGAACAGATTGGAGCCCATCGGCCGAAAGGCCTGGCGTTAGCATGTCGCGATTCAATCTCGAAAACAGCATTGCCCAGTTGACAAAACTATAGGAACACCCCCAGCAACGGCACCCATCCATTCAGATTCTCAGCCCCAGCTCGTAGCCAAGCCGCCGTCCGCCCCAGATCCCCTGAGCACCACGTGGCGGCAGGGACCCTACAGGGTAAAGCTCTGAAAACTTTCCGCAGGACGCATGAAACCCCCGCCGCACGAAGTGCGCAGCGGGGGTTTCATGCATGTCCGAGGACGTTTTCAGAGCTTTACCCTGTAGGGCCCCGAGGGGATAAGTCCGCTACTCAGCCATCTGAGCCTGGACGGCGGTGATGGCCACGACACCCACGATGTCGTCGGCAGAGCAGCCGCGCGACAGGTCGTTGACCGGCTTGGCGATGCCCTGCAGGATGGGGCCGTAGGCGTCAGCGCCGGCGAAGCGCTGGACCAGCTTGTAGCCGATGTTGCCGGCCTCGAGGTCGGGGAACACGAGCACGTTGGCCTTACCGGCGACGGAGGAGCCGGGAGCCTTGAGCTGGGCGACGGTGGGGACGATAGCGGCATCGAGCTGCAGGTCGCCGTCGATGGCGAGCTCGGGAGCCTTCTCCTTGCAGAACTTCACAGCCTCCTGGACCTTCTTGGCGACCTCGCCACCGGCGGAGCCCATGGTGGAGTAGGAGAGCATGGCCACGTGCGGCTCAACATTGCCCATGAAGGTGGACCAGGAGTGGGCCGAGGCGATGGCGATCTCGGAGAGCTCGTCGGAGGACGGGTTGATGTTGAGGCCGCAGTCGGCGAAGATCAGCGTGCCGTCGGTACCGAACTGCGGGGTGTCGGTGCACATCACGAAGAAGGCCGAGACCAGCTTGGTGCCCGGGGCGGTCTTGAGGATCTGCAGCGCGGGGCGCAGGGTGTCGGCGGTGGAGTGGCAGGCGCCGGAGACCAGGCCGTCGGCGTCGCCCATCTTGACCATCATGGTGCCAAAATAGGTGGCGTCCATCACCTGGGCGCGAGCCTGCTCGATGGTGACACCCTTCTTGGCGCGGAGCTCGGCAAACTTCTGCGCGTACTCCTCGTGCTTCTCGGCGTTGCGCGGATCGATGACGGTAGCGCCGGGAACGTCGATCTCGTCGGGGTTGCCCAGGATGACGAGCTTTGCCAGGCCCTCCTCGATGATTTTGTTTGCCGCGACGATGGTACGCGGATCTTCGCCCTCGGGCAGGACGATGGTCTTAAGGTCGGCCTTGGCGGCAGACTTCATACGGTTTAGGAAATCGCTCATGTTACTCCTTACAAGCGTTTCGCTAAGCTCCAGGCGCCCGGCTGTTCACGAATAAACCCGCTGCTAGCGGGTTTACCTTTCAATTATGTACGCCGCGGTGCTTGAGCTTTCCTTGTGTGGCAAGCTCATTATAGGACGCATTAGCGCTATAATCGCTCTGATAAATATGTCTCGAAGAATGTTCGAGAAAAGCCCAGCTAACGAGCACGTGGCTTTTGACAAGGAGTATCGATGCAGATTACCTCAGGCCTGCCTGAAGGCTTTAATGCCGGTGCGTACGACATGATTGTTGTCGGCGCCGGTTATGCCGGTGCCGTTTGCGCCCGCCGTCTTGCCGAAACTATCGGCTATCGTGTTGCCGTTTTGGAGCGCCGTAGCCACATTGCGGGCAATGCCTTCGACTGCACTGACGAGGCGGGAATCCTGGTCCACGAGTATGGTCCGCACATCTACCATACCTTTAACGAGCGCGTTCACAATTTCCTGTCGCGCTTTACCAAGTGGACGGACTACCAGCACAAGGTGCTCGCCAACATCAACGGTACCCTTATGCCCGTGCCCTTTAACCATGCGAGCCTTAAGCTTGCCTTTGGCGATGAGCGCGGCGAGGAGCTGTACCAAAAGCTCGTGGAGACCTTTGGCAAGGACGTCAAGGTGCCCATTATGGAGCTGCGCAAGAAGAACGACCCGGATCTTGCCGAGGTCGCCGATTACGTCTACGAGAACGTCTTTTTGCATTACACCATGAAGCAGTGGGGCCAGACGCCCGACCAGATCGACCCCTCGATCACCGGCCGCGTTCCCGTCTTTGTGGGCGATGACGATCGCTACTTCCCGCAGGCTCCTTTCCAGGGCATGCCGCAGGATGGCTATACCGCGCTGTTCGAGCATATGCTCGATCACGATCTGATCGACGTATTCTGTGACGTAGACGCCCGTGACCTCTTTGAGATCGACGAGACTACCGTCAAGATCGACGGCAAGGTCTATGGTGGCGAGATCGTCTACACCGGTCCACTCGACGAGCTGTTCAACCTCGACCTGGGCGCGCTGCCGTACCGCACGCTCGACATGAAGTTCGAGACGCTCGATATGGATCAGTTCCAGCCCGTGGGCACCGTCAACTACACCACGAGCGAGGACTATACACGTATTACCGAGTTCAAGAACATGACCGGTCAGGTCCTGCCCGGCAAGACCACCATCATGAAGGAGTACTCCAAGGCCTATACGCCCGGTTCGGGCGAGACGCCGTACTACGCTATCTTGGAGCCCGAGAACCGTGAGCTCTACGAGCGCTATCTTGAGCGCGTCCAGAACCTGACGAACTTCCACCCGGTGGGTCGTCTGGCCGAGTATCGTTACTACGATATGGACGCCGTGACCAATTCCGCCCTCGATCTTTCGGATGAGATTATCGCCTGCCATGCATAAAGTCATAACATTCGGTATTCCCTCGTATAACGCCGCCAAGGACATGGACCATTGCATCACCTCCATCTTGGAGGGGAGCAATTACGCCACCGATATCGAGATTATCGTGGTGGACGACGGCTCCAAGGACGAGACGGCCGCCAAGGCCGACGAGTGGGAGGCACGTTATCCTGGAATCATTCGCGCGGTGCACCAGGAGAACGGCGGCCACGGTATTGCCGTCCTTTCGGGTCTGCGCGAGGCGCAGGGCACCTACTACAAGGTTGTCGACTCGGACGACTGGCTCGACGGAGCGGCGCTTTCGACCATGCTGTCGATTCTGCGTGGCTTTGAGGAGCGCGACCAGCGCGTCGACCTGTTTATCTCGAACTACGTGTACGAGAAGGTTTACGAGGGCACGCATACCGCTATTGGCTACAAGTTTGCCCTGCCGCGCAAAAAGATTTTCTCTTGGGACCAGATCGGGCACTTCCGTCCCGATCAGAACCTGCTCATGCACAGCCTGTGCTATCGCACGGATGTGCTGCGCGAGTCGAATCTGCCTATGCCGGCACACACGTTCTACGTGGATAATATCTACGCATATGTGCCGCTGCCGCGCTGCAAGACCATGTACTACGCCGACATCGACCTTTATCGCTACTTTATCGGTCGCGAGGGCCAGAGCGTCAATGAGGCCACGATGGTCAAGCGCTTGGGTCAGCAGTTCCGCGTAACGCGCATCATGATGGAATCGTTCCACCTGTACCAGGACGTTGAGTCTTCGCGTCTGCGTTCGTACATGATGGGCTACTTCACCATGATGATGGCGATTTGCTCGGTGCTCACCAAGCTTTCCGAGGAAGATTGTGCCGATGAGCGCCTGAAGACGCTGTGGAAGGACCTGAAGGAGTACGACGAGCGCATGTATCGTCGCGCTCGCTACGGCGTGGTTGGATTCTTCACCAACCTGCGTGGACGGGCCGGAGACAAAACCACACTCGGCCTATACCATCTGGCCTCAAAGATCTTCAAATTCAACTAGTGCAGAAACGCTCGGGTAACGGGGACCCCTGGTCCTTAACTTGCTACTTCGAACAGTCCTGCGCAAGACGGAGGCGCCACTGGCGCCTCCTTTGCGTGCGGAACTCGTATCAAGTTAAGGACCAGGGGTCCTCTGCTATGTCTCGCTTTGTGTCATCAAACTGAATTTGAAGATCTTGGACGCGCGGTACACAGGGGCCTGGGCTGAAGGGGATCTTGTTGAGTAGGTTGCCCGGTGGAGCTTGGTTATGTTTGTCGCGAGTTCCGCACGAGCCGAAGAGCACTTAATGTGCTCTTCGTGCGAGCCAGGACTGTAGAGCAGCAAACATAACCAAGCCCCACCGGGCAACCGGTCAGGTTAGGTTATGTTTGCGGCGCCGGGGATGCCGTGGGAGGTTTTGGCGGTTTTGGCTCCGTTTACGATGGCGGTCTGTAGGGCCCTTACGGCGAGCATGCCCAACAGGTCCAAGGGAACGGCGGCGCTTGCCTGGGCACTCAGTTTGCCGCTGGCGAGGGTGTAGATGGTGTCGCCGTCGTTGGTGGTGTGCGTGGGGCGGATGGCGTGTGCATAGGCGTCTGCGGCCATCTGGGAGACCTTGGCGGCCTGAGCCTTGGTGAGCTCAACGTTGGTGACGATGCAGCTGATGGTGGTGTTGGTGCGGTCGAGTGGCATTTGCATGGAGCCGGCGGCGGCAAAGGCTGCGAGCTCCATGTCGACGATCTGGTCGCTATCGGCTGCGGCGCGCATGCCAGCGACCCATTCACCGGTGAAGGGGTCGACGACATTGCCACAGGCGTTGACCGAGACCACGGCGCCCACCTTAACAGGGCCGAGTGCCACGGCGGCGGCTCCAAGGCCGGCCTTCATGCAGGTGGCGGGGCCCATGAGCTTGCCCACGGTGGCACCGGTGCCAGCACCTACATTGCCCTGCTCGAGCGTGGTGGGAGTGTTGTCGAGTGCCTCGCGCACGGCGGAGATGCCAGCCTCAATGTCGGGGCGTACGGCGGGGTCGCCAAAGGCGAGGTCGAAGATGCAGCTAGAGCACACGATGGGCACCTGCGTGGGGCCGACGGGAAGGCCGATGCCGCGGCTCTCGAGCTCGCGGGCGACGCCGCTTGCGGCCTCCAGACCAAAGGCCGATCCACCCGAAAGGCAGACGGCGTGGACCTTGTCCACGGTGTTCTCGGGACGCAGCAGGTCGGTCTCGCGCGATGCCGGGGCACCGCCGCGAACGTCAACACCGCCGGTGGCGCCCTCGGGTGCCACGATTACGGTGCAACCGGTGCCGGCCTCCTCGTCCGTATAGTTGCCAAAGCAAAAGCCATCGACATCGCAAACGTCAATGGCCTCAAGCAGTGTGTCCATGTTTTACTCCTATCGGTTTTCCGCCGGGCCTTATGTCCGGTCGGGATCCGTACGGTACGCCAAAATTGTAGGCGCCGGGGGATACCCAGCGCCAGATGCAATTACGATAGTTTTTGAATCGCACGCGCGACGCGAGCGATAGGCAGGCCCACCACGTTGTAGAAGTCGCCCGAAATATCATGCACGAGCATGCGCCCGCCGACGCCCTGAATGCCGTAGGCGCCTGCCTTGTCCATGGGCTCGCCCGAGGCGACGTAGCGCTCAATCTGCTCGTCGGTGAGCTCATAGAACGTCACGTCGGTCACATCGACAAACGACAGGCTCTCGGCGGCGTGCGGGGCTGTGACGTCTCCGGCTCTAACGATGCAGACGCCGGTTGCGACCTGGTGCGTGCGCCCCGAGAGCTCGTGGAGCATGGTGCGGGCTTCGTCCTCGTTTGCCGGCTTGCCCAAAAGCCTGCCATCGAAGGTGACGATGGTGTCGGCCGCGATGGTCAACTCATTGGGCTCGGCGTGCTCGGCGGCAACGGCGGCAGCCTTAGCGCGAGCTAAGCGCTCGACAAGCGTAAGCGGGGTTTCGTTATCAAAAGGAGTCTCGTCGATGTCAGCGGGAATGACGCGGATGTCGTAGCCCGCTTCGCGCATCAACTCGATGCGGCGCGGTGATTGCGAAGCCAAAATCATAGCTGAATGCCCTCGGCAACCTTCTCGACAGCCTTGTCGCCGGCGAGCGTACGCAGCAGCTCAAGCGCAAAGGGGAGCGACTGGGCCATGCCGCTGGCGGTGATGATGTTGCCGTCGTGCGTGACCTTGTCGCCGGTATAGGCGCCCTCGGGAAAACTCTTCTCAAAGCCGGGGAAGCACGTGGCGTGGCGTCCCTCGAGCAGGTCAAGCTCACCCAGGATAAACGGGGCGGCGCAGATGGCGGCGACGTGCTTGGTCGCGGCGAAATCGCAGACTACGTCGCAGACGCGCTGGTCGGCGCGCAGGTTGGTGGCACCGGGCAGGCCGCCGGGCAGCACGACGCAGTCGTACTCGTCAAAGTTAATCTCGTCAAAGAGTGCGTCGCAAGTTACGGGAATCT
The DNA here is from genome assembly GCA_900543845.1 of uncultured Collinsella sp. GTDB lineage: Bacteria > Actinomycetota > Coriobacteriia > Coriobacteriales > Coriobacteriaceae > Collinsella. The sequence goes on along the minus strand of UQTD01000020.1, from coordinate 21,253 downwards.
GCAGCGAGCTTACGACCTCGCGCGTGGGCATGATCGAGACGAGCGTGGCGCGCACACCGCCGCGACGCATGACATCGACCATGGTCAGGCATTCAATCGTTTCAAAGCCATCGGCGGCAAGAACGGCAACGCTGGGCATAAGGGTTCCTTTCATAGGGCGGCATACAATTAGCCGTCTTATACCCCGAAGACCCCCGCTTGCCACGCACCATTCCCCAATGATTTTTTGGGTAGCTAATTTGGGACGGGGCTGTTTTAGCTACCCCTATATTCCGGTCGGTATTTGTTCCAACCCAAATATGCGCCAGCTGCCAAAGGGTAGCTAAAACAGCCCCGTCCCAAATTAGCTACCCCGGGAGCCCCGCTCCAAAAAAGACTGGTCGTGCCTGGGTGTTGCGCACTAGGAGGGGCTTGCGGCGCGGCGATAAAATCTCGGCATCCGTCATCTTTCGCTACATGAGGAGCTGATTTGCGATGATAGGCCTTAGTGTATTCGATCTTCTCGTTTTGCTAGTTGTATTTGGTGGTGTCGCGGCTGTTGCCTTTGCTGTTATCTTGAACAAGGAATCGTCGAATAAGCCTCAGCCTCCGCAGTCCAATCCGTACCAGCAAATGCCTCCCGTGCAGCAGGTTCCGCCGGCACAGCAGGTGCCGACCGCGGTCGATGATGCTCAGCCAGTTGAGCCTACTTATTTTTGCGCTCAGTGTGGCTCAAAGCTGGAGACAAATGCCTCCTTCTGCCAAAACTGCGGCGCTCCCGTCAACCATCAGTGATTTTTCTGGGACGGGGATTAAATAATCATTCGGTACACAATGATTATTTAATCCCCGTCCCATTTTCATCAGGCGTTACCGACTTTTTTACTCGCCGGGAATTGTTGCGCAACAGATTTTGCTTTTTCGGGCTTAGCGTATTCTCAGGTCTTACTCACCTCTCGATCGAAAGGGGCAACCATGCCAAGAACAAGAAAAATGAAATGGGGGATGCTCCTTACGGCCGGCCTTGCACTGGCTGCCAGTCTTGTCGTGGCGCCGCTCGATGCCTATGCTGCCGACGTTCCCACGCCCGAGCTGAAAGATACGTATGAGCTTGAGAATTCGATATATGTAAACCGTTCGCCTTCTGGAAGGTATGTGCTGTACGGGGATGCATCTGAAGAAAAGTTCTATTTACTAGACACCGAGGATTGGTCTCGCACCATAGTGGATATTGATCCCGAGAGTGATGACTATAAAAATGCATACTGCTTTTCAGCTGACGAAGAGACCTTTTACTGTTTCAATAGAGCGAACGATTCCGTAATTGCATATGATCTGTCCAATGACAAGTCAGAAGAGTATCCGCTGGGCTCCGCGGTTCCATCTGACGTGCTTGATGACGATGATGGCGATGTCAGGCTTCAAATATCTAAGGACAACAAATCGCTTTTTATAACATCCCTAGTATATGATTCGCGTTCAGAGGATTATTACGCGGTTTTTAGCGTAGTTGATTTTAAGAACAGCAATACAACGACTAAATACGAATTTACGTCATCCGATGACTACTCTTTGGATGGCCCTGCTTGGATTTCAAATGACGGCAAATACGGCTATGTTATACGGGATTATTGCGGCGACGATTACGATTCACATTCGTACTACGACGTGGTAACGCTCGACCTGAAGGACAAGGAAGCCGTCAACACGTCTGAATTTGACAGGGCGGGCAATACGGTTGTCGTTAACGATGACGGCGCCGCCATCGGCCCCTGCCTCTACGTCTCAAAAAAGGGTGACGCAACCTGCACCTACTACAGCAATCTGGAATACAACACGCTTAATCAGGACGGATCGCTCGTTCTTGGCTTGTATAACGAAAACAGTGATGGACTCGGCTCCAGCTCTTCTGAGCTGGAAAGCCTTGAAATGATTGTCGTCGATAACAAGACAGGCGAAACAAAATGGAGGACTAAGTACCCTAATGATCTCCCCTTTATGAGTGAAGGTGGATATGGCGCTCTATCGAATGACGGTAGGTTTGCATTGGCCAACGGTTCGGACGACAACGATAACAATCTGTTGTATCTGATTGATACAAAGACGGGTTCACATTCTCAAATTAATTTGAGGGGTTCGCTGGAATACGACCGCGTAGGCGACGACGGCTACATGGGGTCTGCGTGGTTCTCGAAGGACTGCTCATTGATTTACGCCGTTCAAGATAATAAGGATGACGGTTTTAGGATCGATGTCTACAAGAGCGGCATCTCCCAGCAATCCCTTTTGGCCGATTCGCAAAAGGACGACAGCTCATCCTCGTTCAATCCCATTCTCATCGTCGTTATTGTTGCGATTCTCATCGCGGCGGGCGTTGGCGGCTTCTTTGTCATTCGCATGCGCAAACACTCTAAGGCATATGCGGCGGTTGCGAATAACACCGCATATACAGTGCCTCAGCAGACGATGCCGCAGAATTTCGTCGGACAGCAGGCTCAGGCCCAGCCGCAGCAGGCTCCTGCGCCCTCGGATGCGCCGCGATTCTGTAGCTCGTGCGGAAGCCCGCTTACGCCCGATTCTCAATTCTGCCCACATTGCGGCGCGCCGGTAAAGCACTAAGTGTATGCCGGTGGAGCGATTAAAACAGAATCGCGACATGCTGATGGTCGCGGGCATCTTTGCGGTGCTCGTGACCATCGCAGATATGTTTCGCGATACCGTGGGATTCTCTTGCAACCCTATCTACTTGGTCCATGTTTTGGGACACATGGCCTTTTTCTGTGCAGCGTTTATGCTCGGCGACTGTCTGATCGAGCGGTTTCTGGCGGGACGCAAAAGTACTGTCGACGTTCCTCGACAAGTCCATGCTGGATGGTTTGACAACTTGTGCGACATGGCGTTCTCTGGCATCCCGCAGACGTACGCATTTGGCGGCATCGTAAAACTGGGCGCAATCATCTACGCCTGCTGGTCTCCGTTGCTGGTCCTGCTGTTCCCGGGCGTGATCTGGTGGGATACTCGCCAGCAGCTCTTGCAGTACAACGGCTTACCCAATGCCTTGTCGGACGGCGTCATCACCGACCACCATCCAGTGCTCGATACCTATCTGTACGGATGGTTTACCGACCTGGGCCGTGCGCTGGGAAGCGTTGATGCTGGGGTGTACGCCTTCTGCCTGGTACAGGCGTTTCTGACGGCGTTTGCCTTGGCGTGCTGCCTTGTTTTGGTACGCCGTATGGGCGGCGGACGTGGCGTTTGCCTGGCACTGCTGGCGTTTCTGTGCCTGTATTGGCACCTTCCCATCTATGCTTCGGCCATGGCGAAGGACGCCACCTTCCTGCCGTTTTTCCTGCTGTTCTCGGTTGCCTCCATTGAGGTTATGCGCTCAAGGGGGCGACTCCTGAGGGCACCCGGTTTCCTTGTTGCATACATTGGGCTTTTGCTTCTGGTTTCGCTGACGCGTAAGACCGGCCTGATTCTCGTGCTGATTGTCCTGGTTGTCGTGTTCTTCAAGGTAGTGGGTCGGCGCGGGCGAGTTGTCGTTGCGGCAATGGCGGTCGGCGCTTCTTTGTTTATGACGGTCCTTATGCCCAGGGCCGTGCTTCCCGCTTTGGGGTGCGAGCTTGGTGGCAAGCAGGAGGTCTACGGTCTCATGTTTCAGCAATCCGCGTTGCTGATGCGTGACCACGGGGACGAGCTTCCGGAATGGCAGCGTCAAGAGATCGAGCGCGCCATCGGGGAGGATGGTGAGAACAACTACACGTGGTTTTTAACCGACTCCGTTAAAGACCCCACGTTTGGGAAGGCCGACGAGCTCGATTTTGCAGCCTATTTTGGCGCGTGGGTAGCGGGGTTCCTGCAGCATCCACTTTGTTATCTCGAGGCGTATCTGGGAGTGCAGATTGGCTGGTATGCCATGCCGGCGGCGGGAAGCGAGGCCTTGTCGCCCTATGTGACTCCTGTCGACGGGCACAACGTGAGCCATGTGTTTCCCCGCTCGCGGGACCTGGGATTGAACTGGTCCGATGCGACCTTGGGCCGCAGTGTCGAGTCGCTCGTCTCATGGTTTCAGTCGACGCCGGTCGGCATGCTTATTGGCGCCAAGGCACTTTGGTCGACCTGGGGTATGGCGTTTCTGCTGTTGGAGATAAAACGTCGTGCGCCCCAGAAACTCTATCTGATGGCGCCGCTCGTTGCGGCAAACCTTGTTCTTTGGATCTCGCCGACGTCGTACACGACCGAGTCGATGCGCTACCTGCTGCCACTGTTGTTCTGGCTGCCCGTGAGTGCGGCGATGACTTTTGCCAGCGTTGCATCGACCGAATAAAGCGGGCCCGCGTGCAGCTACGCACGCGGGCCCGCTCTCGTCATGCGGTTAGTTGCGCTTGAGGTGGACGACGGTTTCGCAGTGGAAGGTTTGCGGGAACAGGTCGACCGGCGTGATCTTGACGGGGGAGAAGGGGCCCTCCTCGACAAAGCGCTTGAGGTCGCGTGCCAGGGTGGCAGGGTCGCAGCTCACGTAGGCGACATCACGGGCGCTCGTGCTCGCGATGAGGTCGATCGCCTCGGGGGCGAGGCCCGCACGCGGCGGGTCGACCACCAAGACGTCGGCGTCCTGATCGGGGAACTCGCGCACCGCGTCGCCGCCGATAACGTCGACGTTATCGAGCTTGTTGATCTCCAGGTTACGGCGCAGGTCGCGCACGGCCGGGCCATAGGCTTCGACGGCGGCGACAAAATCGCAGCGGCGAGCGAGCGGTAGGGTAAAGGTGCCGGCACCGCAGTACAGGTCCACGGCCAGCTCGTCTTCCTGCGGGTCGAGGGCGTCCATAACGAGCTCAATCAGAATCTCGGCGCCCTTGGTATTGACCTGGAAAAACGACGGAGCAGACAAGCGCATCTGGCCCTCGGCGATATTCTCGGTCCAGGAGCCCTCACCGGCGAGCATCTCCACCTTAGAGACGCGGCGGGCCTTCTTCTCGCCCTTGCTCATGACGCGCACTACGCTCGTGGGGTGTGCGGCGTCTGCCAGAACGCGCGAGACCTGTGAGCGCGGAAAGGAACCCGTGGGCGTCCAGAGCGCGACCTCGAGCGCTTTGGTGCGGCGCGATGCGCGAATGCCCACGCGCTCGAGGCCCAGGTCGTGGCTGCCGCTCAGATAGTTGAGCGCGCCAACGACCGATTTGAGCGCCTTGGGAAAACGCTTATCGAACAGCGGGCACGCATCGACGGTCACGATTTTGCTGGGGTCGACACCGTGCATGCCAAGGCGCACGCGACCGTTGACGACGGTCGGCTCCAGCTCGATTTTATTGCGGTAGCCCCAGTCGTCCTTGGTGTGGCGGATGGGCTGTACCAACTCATCGACCTGCTCAGGAGCGAACTTGCCGATGCGCTCGAGCGTGGAGCGCAGGTTTTGCTCCTTGGCGGCGAGCTGTGCCGTGCGTGAGAGATTGCCCCACGAGCAGCCGCCGCAGATGCCCACGAAGGGGCAGGGAGGCTGAATGCGATCGGGGCTTGGCTCCAGAATCTCGGTGGCGCGGGCGCGCATGAACGACTTGCCGTCCTGCATGACCTCGGCCTCGACGGTGTCGCCTGCCACGGCGCCCTGCACAAAGACGGCCTTGCCGTTGTCGGCGTGCGCCAGCCCGTCGGCGCCGTAGGTCATCGATTCTATAGTGAGCTTCATATCCCTGCCTGTCATTCGCGTTGTTGTCCGCACCATGGTAGCAGGGAAAAGCGCCCCGCATCCGAGGCTTTCCTCAAATGCGGGGCGCTTCTACAAACTGCTTCTACAAACGACTATTTCGTCTTGCCGGTAATGAGCGTCTTAAGACCCAGACCGATCAGGCCCAGGCCCATGCGCACGCGACCGGGGCGATGGCGCTCGATTGCCTTGGTCTTGCCGGCGGGCTTATCGCGACGGGTGCTCGTCTCGGGTGTGGGCTTGGCCGCTTGCGGCTCGGGCTGAGGTGCAGGTGCAGGCTCGGGCTCAATGACGGTCGCCTGGACCTTCTGAACCTCGGGCGTGGCCGGCTGCGGCTCAGGAGCAGGGGCGGACGCGGGCTTTGCCTCGGCGGCCGCCTCGGCGTTGCGATAGGCACGCTCCAGCAGGGCTTCCTGCGAGTTGAAGGGTTTCTCACCCTCTGCACGCTCCACGGGGACCCAGGTGCCGTCGCTCGTGAGGCTGCGGGCCTTCACGTTGTCGCGCAGCTGCATGCCCATGTACTCGTGCACCAGGGCGCGACAGGTGGGGTCGAGCACGGGGAAGGCGATCTCCACGCGGTGCTCGGTGTTGCGCGTCATCATGTCGGCCGAGCTCAGATAGATCATGTCCGAGTCCACGCCAAAGGCGTAAACGCGCGCATGCTCCAAAAAGCGTCCGACGATAGAACGGACATGCACGTTCTCGGTCTTGCCCGGAACGCCCGGCTTGAGGCACGAGATGCCGCGGATGATCATGTCCACGCGGACTCCTGCGCACGATGCCTCGGCGATCTTGTCGATGACCTCGCGGTCGGTGAGCGAGTTGAGCTTAAAGAACACACGGGCGGGCTCGCCAACGAGGGCGCGCTGGATCTCGCGATCCAGGCCGCGCATGATGAGCGGCTTGAGGCCGACCGGCGCCACGCCCAGGAAGCGGTAGTCGCCGCGCAGGTTGCCCAGCGACAGGTTGCGGAAGAACAAGTTGGCGTCCTCGCCGATGCCGGGATGGGCGGTCATGAGCATAAAGTCGCTGTAGAGTTTGGCCGTCTTCTCGTTAAAGTTGCCGGTGCCCAACAGCGTCAGGCGTGTAAGCGCCATGCCCTCGCGATAGGTGAGCTGGCAGATCTTGGAGTGGCACTTAAAGCCCTCGGAGCCGTAGATGACGGTGCAGCCTGCCTCTTCCAGACGCTCGGCCCACTCGATGTTGTTCTGCTCGTCGAAGCGGGCGCGGAGCTCCATGAGCACCGTGACCTCTTTGCCGTTCTCGGCGGCATCGATCAGCGACTCGCACAGGCGGCTCTGCTTGGCCACACGGTAGAGCGTGATGCGCAGTGAGATGCACTCGGGGTCGTAGGCGGCCTCGTGCACCAGATCCAGGAAGGGGTTCATGGCCTCATAGGGATAAAAGAGCAGCTTGTCGTGCTGAAGCACCTGCTCGCGGATGGAGCGGGTCATATCGATGGTGGGGTTGGGCTGCGGCTTAAACGGCGTAAAGAGCAGCTCGTTGCGCAGGTGCTCGGGTATTTTGCCCTCGATGCCAAAGACATAGCCCAGGTTGAGTGGGATATCGCAGGTAAAGACCGAGCGACGCGAGAGCTCGAGCGCCTTGCGGATAGTCTTGAGCGTTGCTTTTTCGAGTGAGCCCGAGACGGCGAGCACTACCGGCTGCAGGCGCAGGCGCTTCTTGAGGATGCGCTTCATATGCTGGCGGTAGTCCTCTTCCTCCTCGACGCCCTCGCCGTCCGGATCGATGTCGGCGTTGCGGGTGACGCGGATGAGCGCGCGGTCGAGCGGCTTATAGGAGCCGAAGCAGTTGTCCAGGCAGGCGAGGATGACGTCCTCGAGCAGAATGTAGGAGTAGGTGCCGGTGGGCGAGGGGATCTCGACCACGCGGTTCATCGAAGCGGGAATCTCGATCAGGCCCAGCAGGCTCTCCTCGTCGGTGACGCCGTCCAGGCCGCACGCCAGGTAGAGCGCGCCGTTGCGCAGGTTGGGGAAGGGGTGGCGTGGGTCGATCACCAGCGGTGAGATGACTGGCGACACGTAGGCCTGGAAGTAGCGGGTTACAAAGGTGCGCTCCTCGGGAGTAAGCGAATCGACACGCGCACGGTGAACGCCCAGGGTGTCGAGCTTGCCCTCGATGCTCTTAAAGATGGACTCCCAACGGGTAAGGAGCCCGGGCAGCTCTGCCATGACGGCATCGACCTGTTCGGAGGCGGTCATATTGCTCTTGTTGTCGACAGGTTGCTTTTTGAGCTCGGCAAGGTCGGACAGGCCACCTACGCGCACCATGAGGAACTCATCGAGGTTGGACTCGAAGATCGAGACGAACTTAAGGCGCTCGAACAGCGGCACGGACTCATCAAAAGCCTCGTCGAGCACGCGGTTGTCAAAGCGTAGCCAGCTGAGCTCTCGGTTCTGCGTGTACGAGAAGTCGCGCGGCGGTTTGCGCAGCTTTGCGGCGGCTTGCTTTTTTTCGATTTTGCTCGGCATATGCATCTGTCCGTTCAGTCCCCGCAGGGGACGGTAGCCTAACACTATTCACTATTGTCTCAATTTAGTCGACCTGCGGCACGGACGTATTGTGCGAACGGTATCTTTACCTACTTCTTACGCTGTCAAGGCATGCAACTAACTGCCCGACTCGTTTTGAAAACAATCTATATCCATACTCAACTGGTGAGGATGTATGAATAAGAATGATTGTGAGCTGAATATAATCGAATCCAAATTGAATCATGGACAGACGACATAAATATGCAGAAAACAGTTTTAGCTATGCAATTCCTAAACATGAAATTATTTGTGCAATCTTGCTCAATTCCTTAGAAAAAAGAACGATTACCTTTGAAAACCTGCTTTAGAGAACTGAAGTGCATCATGGGGGAATCATATGCGATATACCGTTCATCGCACTTTGCTGACCGTTCGGGGGCGAGGTGGAATTGCGGGTGGTTTTTGGATATAACTAGAGCTGTCAGCAAGCAGCGTCCCATACGGAGGGGCGCTGATACATTCGGCCAGTAAGGCCCGAAAGAAAGGTAGGAGGCCATGACGAAAGGTCTGCACGTGCCTTCCGAGATCGGCAAGCTCAGGAAGGTCTGCCTGCACCGTCCCGGCGACGAGCTCCTCAACCTGCCGCCCGACGAGCTCGAGCGACTCCTGTTCGACGACGTCCCGTTCCTGGAGGTCGCACAGCAGGAGCACGACACCTTCGCCCAGATCCTGAGGGACCAGGGCGTGGAGGTCCTCTACCTCGAGAACCTCGTCGCCGAGGTGTTCGACCAGGTCCCCGGCGCCCGTGCCGAGTTCACCGACCAGTACATCGCCGAGGCCGGCATCCGCGGCCAGCACATGCCGCAGATCGTCCGCGAGAAGCTGGACTCCATCGAGGACAACCTCGAGTTCGTCAAGAAGACCATGGCCGGCATGACCAAGGCCGAGATCGACCTGCCCCTCACGGCGTCCACGACCCTCGACTCCCTGGTCAACTCCGAGTCCGAGTCCGACCTGATCATCGACCCGATGCCCAACCTCTACTTCACCCGCGACCCGTTCGCGGTCGTCGGCGAGGGCGTCAACCTCAACCGCATGTACTCGGTCACCCGCAACCGCGAGACCCTGTACGGCAAGTACGTCTTCAAGTACCACCCCGACTACAAGGACGTCTCCCTGTACTTCCGCCGCGACTGCCAGTTCCACACCGAGGGCGGCGACGTGCTGAACATCAACGAGAAGACCCTCGCCGTCGGCATCTCCCAGCGCACCCAGGCCGCGGCCATCGACGTCATGGCCCAGAACATCTTCTGGAACTCCGACTCCAAGGTCGAGCGCATCCTGGCCTTCGACATCCCGGTCTCGCGCGCCTTCATGCACCTCGACACGGTCTTCACCCAGATCGACGTCGATAAGTTCACGATCCACCCCGCCATCATGGGCACCCTGCGCGTCTACGAGCTGACCGCCGGCAAGAACCCGGGCGACGTGAACATCCGCCTGATCGAGGACACCCTCGAGCACGTCCTGGAGGACGCCACCGGCGTCGACCAGGTCAAGCTGATCCCCTGCGGCGGCGGCGACCCGATCGCGGCCTCCCGCGAGCAGTGGAACGACGGCTCCAACACCCTGTGCGTCGAGCCCGGCAAGATCTGCGTCTACGCCCGCAACACCGTCACCAACGACGTGCTGTACAAGGAGGGCCTGGACCTTCTCGTCGTGCCCTCCGCCGAGCTCTCCCGCGGCCGCGGCGGCCCGCGCTGCATGAGCATGCCCTTCTGGCGCGAGGACCTCTAAGGTCTTCAAGGACCCGTGCAGGTCTTAATACATACATCTAGCTGCCATTAGATGTCTCCCATTGGGGCGGTGCGGGTATTCGCACCGCCCCATTCTTGTATGAGGAACGTCAACACGATTGGATGACTGCTTTTGTAAGGAGCTTGGTTATGGATATCAAGGCAATCGGCGTTGAGGAGTGGCTCAACGTTTGGGAGAAGAGCGCCACGTGGGATATCGCCCAGTCGACGATTTCGTCGCTTACCATGGGCGAGCTGCGCGCGCTCGACGATCAAGATGGTGCCACGTTCTACGAGCGCCTGGACCGCGAGAAGATGAACTACGGCTGGATCGAGGGTTCGCCGGAGTTTAAGGCCGAGGTTGCCAAGCTGTATCGTCGCGAGGCCAATCCCGATCACATTCTGCAGACCAATGGCTGCACGGGTGCCAATCTCAACGCCATCATGGCTGTAGTCGAGCCCGGCGACCATGTGATTGCCGAGTGGCCCACCTATGCGCCGCTCTACGAGATTCCGCGCACGCTGGGCGCCGAAGTCGAGTACTGGGAGCTTCGCGAGGAGCTTGGCTGGAAGCCCGATATCGAGGAGCTCAAGCGTCTGGTTCGCCCCACCACCAAGCTCATCTGCATCAACAACGCATCGAACCCCATCGGTACCGTGCTCGATGCCGATACGCTCGGCCAGATTGCCGAGATCGCCCGCTCGGTGGGCGCCTATGTGCTGTGCGACGAGGTGTACCTGCCGCTTGAGAACACCGAGGCCTTTATGTCGATGGCCGACGTGTACGAGAAGGCCATCGTCACCAACTCCGTGTCCAAGACCTATTCGACGCCCGCGGCCCGCGTGGGCTGGGTCGTGGCCGACGAAGAGGTGTCCAACCGCATACGCACCTATCGCGATTACACCATGATCTGCGGCGGCGTGTTCAACGACGCCTTAGCGACCTATGTGCTTGAGCACAAGGACAAGATCCTCAAGCGCAATCGCAAGATCGTGTTTGGAAACCGCGATATCGCGCAGGCTTGGATCGATACGCAGCACCGCGTTTCCTGGACGGCCCCGCAGGGCGTGTCCACCTCGTTTATCCAGCTTGATATTCCCGGGGATGACGAGGAGTTCTGCAAGCGCCTGCTGTCCGAGAGGGGAGTGCTGTTGGTTCCCGGCAGCCGCTTCGAGCTTCCCTGCGGCGCACGCCTGGGCTACTGCGCGAGCGAGGACGTTCTGCGCGAGGGTCTGAGGCTTCTGGGCGAGGCACTGGCGGTGTTCGATCGCTAGGATTCCGACGGCTCTCAAAGCCGCTCAAATCTGTCTACGATTATCGATAACAGTCCCGTTTCCCATGAGGGGAGCGGGACTGTTTTTCTATACCGAGAAGTCAAGTTGTTACAAATGAGGCCGTAAGGCGAGCCGGTATTCGCTGGGCCTTATACTGAGCTTCCGGTGAACGGTATCAAGCGTCTGGTAAACGGTAATTTGTTACCAGAAATGAATAGGACAAACTTTTTTCTGAATAAAAATGAAAATGGTTGAGACGCGGTATGAATCGCTAATTCTATTCATAGCTTTATTGGAAATATGCAATTTAAGGGTGGTTTAATAAAGTTTAGTTCCATTTGCTATCTGGATTGAAAACGCGTTTAAGCACGTAAATAAACTTTATTAAATCAAAGTGTGCCATGCGTGAAGTATATGTGTATGCCGTTCACCCCTCATATAAAACCGTTCGGGGGCGAGGTGGAAGTATGAACTGATTTTGGATATAAATATGTCGTCAGCAATAACGCCTCACACGGAGGGGCGCTAACGAATCGGCCCTGACAGGGGCCCGAAAGAAAGGTAGGAGGCCATGACGAAAGGCCTGCACGTGCCTTCCGAGATCGGCAAGCTCAGGAAGGTCTGCCTGCACCGTCCCGGCGACGAGCTCCTCAACCTGCCGCCCGACGAGCTCGAGCGACTCCTGTTCGACGACGTCCCGTTCCTGGAGGTCGCACAGCAGGAGCACGACACCTTCGCCCAGATCCTGAGGGACCAGGGCGTGGAGGTCCTCTACCTCGAGAACCTCGTCGCCGAGGTGTTCGACCAGGTCCCCGGCGCCCGTGCCGAGTTCACCGACCAGTACATCGCCGAGGCCGGCATCCGCGGCCAGCACATGCCGCAGATCGTCCGCGAGAAGCTGGACTCCATCGAGGACAACCTCGAGTTCGTCAAGAAGACCATGGCCGGCATGACCAAGGCCGAGATCGACCTGCCCCTCACGGCGTCCACGACCCTCGACTCCCTGGTCAACTCCGAGTCCGAGTCCGACCTGATCATCGACCCGATGCCCAACCTCTACTTCACCCGCGACCCGTTCGCGGTCGTCGGCGAGGGCGTCAACCTCAACCGCATGTACTCGGTCACCCGCAACCGCGAGACCCTGTACGGCAAGTACGTCTTCAAGTACCACCCCGACTACAAGGACGTCTCCCTGTACTTCCGCCGCGACTGCCAGTTCCACACCGAGGGCGGCGACGTGCTGAACATCAACGAGAAGACCCTCGCCGTCGGCATCTCCCAGCGCACCCAGGCCGCGGCCATCGACGTCATGGCCCAGAACATCTTCTGGAACTCCGACTCCAAGGTCGAGCGCATCCTGGCCTTCGACATCCCGGTCTCGCGCGCCTTCATGCACCTCGACACGGTCTTCACCCAGATCGACGTCGATAAGTTCACGATCCACCCCGCCATCATGGGCACCCTGCGCGTCTACGAGCTGACCGCCGGCAAGAACCCGGGCGACGTGAACATCCGCCTGATCGAGGACACCCTCGAGCACGTCCTGGAGGACGCCACCGGCGTCGACCAGGTCAAGCTGATCCCCTGCGGCGGCGGCGACCCGATCGCGGCCTCCCGCGAGCAGTGGAACGACGGCTCCAACACCCTGTGCGTCGAGCCCGGCAAGATCTGCGTCTACGCCCGCAACACCGTCACCAACGACGTGCTGTACAAGGAGGGCCTGGACCTTCTCGTCGTGCCCTCCGCCGAGCTCTCCCGCGGCCGCGGCGGCCCGCGCTGCATGAGCATGCCCTTCTGGCGCGAGGACCTCTAAGTCTTTCCGTTTCCGGTGCGGTTCCCCTACAACCGCACCGGTTTCGCCCGTCAAACGGGCAACACTAATACTTACGTAATTCATTTTTTCGAAAGGAAACGAACCATGGGTGTTAACCTCTCCGGCCGTAGCTTCCTCAAGCTCCTCGACCTCTCCACCGAGGAGATCGAGTACTTGCTCAAGCTTTCCAAGAACTTCAAGGACATGAAGCGCGCTGGCGTTCCGCACCGCTATCTCGAGGGCAAGAACATCGTTCTGCTCTTCCAGAAGACCTCCACTCGTACCCGCTGCGCCTTCGAGGTCGGCGGCATGGATCTGGGCATGGGCGTCACCTACCTCGATCCCGGTTCGTCGCAGATGGGCAAGAAGGAGTCCATCGAGGACACCGCCCGCGTTCTCGGCCGCATGTATGACGGCATCGAGTTCCGTGGCTTTGCCCAGGACGACGTCGAGGAGCTCGCTGCCAAGTCCGGCGTGCCCGTGTGGAACGGCCTGACCACCGAGTGGCACCCCACCCAGATGCTTGCCGACATCCTGACCGTCCAGGAGAACTTCAACTACGACATCAAGGGTAAGACCCTCGTCTTCATGGGCGACTGCAAGAACAACGTTGCTCGCTCCCTCATGGTTGTCTGCTCCAAGCTCGGCATGAACTTCGTGGCCTGCGGCCCCGAGGAGTGCATGCCCGCCGACGACGTCATCGAGGCCTGCAAGCCCATCGCCGAGGCCAACGGCTGCACCATCAAGCTGACCACCGACGTCAAGGACGGCGTCACCGGTGCCGACGTTATCTACACCGACGTGTGGGTCTCCATGGGCGAGCCCGACGAGGTCTGGGCCGAGCGCATCGCTCAGCTCACCCCGTATCGTGTCACCTCCGAGGTCATGGCTATGGCCAACCCGGGTGCCATCTTCCTGCACTGCCTGCCCAGCTTCCACGACACCAACACCACGATTGGCGCCGAGAAGTGCGAGCAGTTCGGCATCACCGAGCAGGAGGTCACCGACGAGGTCTTCGAGAGCCCCGCTTCCAAGGTCTTCGACGAGGCCGAGAACCGCATGCACACCATTAAGGCTGTCATGTACGCCACGCTCAAGTAAGAGCATCTAGCATCTCGCTCGGGGTGTCTTGCTGCACACCCCGAGCGGCTTTGTCTGGTAAATATCTCGCGTCGGGCGGTGGGCACGGCACGGAAGATCCGCTTCGCGCGAGAAAGTTAAATGATTTATGAAGGGGGGATGAGAACTATGACTGAGACCGCTAAGAAAAAGCGCGGTATGCCTTCATCGTTCACCATTCTTCTTGCTCTGCTGGCAATTGTTGCAGTTGTTACCGTTATCGTCTCCGGCACGTCCGGCGGCGCGGTTACTGCCGCCCGTCTGAGCGATTTCTGCACCGCCCCGATTAAGGGCTTCGCTGACGCTCTGCCCGTCTGCCTCTTCGTTATGATCCTGGGCGGCTTCCTCGGTATGATGACCGAGACCGGCGCTCTGGACAACGGCATCGCCGTCCTGGTGCAGAAGCTTAAGGGCAACGAGATCATGCTCATTCCCGTGCTGATGCTCATCTTCTCCCTCGGTGGTACCACCTATGGTATGTGCGAGGAGACCGTTCCCTTCTACGCCCTGCTCGCCGCTACCATGATGGCTGCCGGCTTCGACCCGATGGTCGGCGCCGCTACCGTCCTGCTCGGCGCTGGCTGCGGCTGCCTCGGCTCCACGGTTAACCCGTTCGCCGTCGGCGCTGCCGTCGACGCCCTGACCGGCGTTGACATTGCCGTGAACCAGTCCATCATCATCGGCCTCGGTGCCGTCCTGTGGCTTGTTACCACCGTCATGTCCATCGTCTTCGTGATGAACTATGCCAAGAAGGTCAAGGCTGACAAGGGTTCCACCATCCTCTCGATGCAGGAACTCAAGGACGCCGAAGAGGCACATGGCAAGGCTGCTTCCGAGGTCCACAAGGAGGTCAAGCTCACCGGTCGTCAGAAGGGTGTTCTGATCGCCTTCGCCTTCACCTTCGTCGTCATGATCGTCGGCTTCATCCCGCTGGCCGACCTCAACGAGGGCGTCGCCAACTTCTTTGACGCTGGCGCTGTCTACGACGCCGACGGTAATGCCGTCGTCCAGGGCTGGTCTGCCCTGATCACCGGCCTGCCCATTGGCCAGTGGTACTTCGACGAGGCTTCCACCTGGTTCTTCCTCATGGCTATCCTGATCGGTATCATCGGTGGCCTGTCCGAGAAGCAGATCGTCAACACCTTCATCACCGGCGCTGCCGACATGATGTCCGTTGTTCTCGTCATCGCCCTCGCCCGTGGCATCTCCGTCCTCATGGCTAGCACCGGCCTCGACGTTTACGTCCTCGACGCTGCCGCCAATGCCCTGGCTGGCCTGTCCGGCGTGATCTTCGCTCCCATGAGCTTCCTGGTCTACTTCGGCCTGTCCTTCCTGATCCCCTCGACCTCCGGTATGGCCACCGTCTCCATGCCCATCATGGGACCGCTGGCTGTTAAGCTCGGCTTCTCGCCCGAGGTCATGGTCATGATCTTCTCCGCCGCCATCGGTGTCGTGAACCTGTTCACCCCGACCTCCGGCGCCATCATGGGCGGTCTCGCCCTGGCCAAGATCGAGTGGACGACCTGGCTCAAGTTTGCCCTTAAGCTCATCGTTGCTCTCTCCGTCGTCTGCGCCGTCATCCTGACCGTCGCCTGCGTGCTGCTCTAAGTACCCAACGGGTACCCCACGGAAACCTTGACGATCCTGTAAAGGATCACCTGGTCATCGTCTGTCCGGTGGGGTAAACCCACCGGTAGACTCCTACCTTTAGCCCCCTCCCGTTCCGTGCGCGGGAGGGGGCGCACTTATGTTCCGGCGTTTTACCAAACGCCGGAACCGGTCGACGCTGCGCGCCGCCCAGAACGACAATTTGTCATTCAAAAGGCGAGGCATGACCAGAAGGTCTATGCCTTGCCTTTTTCATGCCAACTTGTACGTTCTGGACAGCGCTCGCTGACTTATGCTCAACCTGCGACGTTTCTGTTGTTGGTGCAAAGGGATCAGGTTACTTTGCGCCAAAAGGGGAAGTTGCGGTGGAATAGTTCCTGTTTGGCCGTCATGAGGGGTTAAACAGGAACTATTCCACCGCAACTTATCGGTGGCGTGTTTGGTTGGTGCCTGTTGATGGTCTGGGTATCGGGGAGGGCGGGCTCCGTTATAATCGCCTAGAACATTAAATGGAAACGGGACGGGAGCCATACATGCGCCAGGGTTTCGACAACGCGAAGTATATCGAGCTGCAGGCCGCTCATATTAAGGAGCGCATCTCGCAGTTTGGCGGCAAGCTGTATTTGGAGTTTGGCGGCAAGCTGTTTGATGACTATCACGCGAGCCGCGTGCTGCCGGGTTTTGAGCCGGACAGCAAGTTTCGCATGCTCAAGAGCATAGCCGACGACGTCGAGGTCATCATCGCCATTAACGCGAACCACATCGAGAAGAATAAGGCCCGTGGTGACCTGGGTATTACCTATGACGAGGACGTTTTGCGCCTGGTCGACCTGTTCCGCGGCAACGGTTTTGCTGTCGCGGCCGTGGTTATCACCCAGTACGCCGGCCAGCCCGCCGCCGATGTGTTCCGCAATCGCCTGAACGCGCTCGGCATTCCTGCCAAGCTGCACTATCCCATCGAGGGCTATCCGCACGACGTCGACCTGATCGTGTCCGACGACGGCTATGGCAAGAACGAGTTTGTCGAGACCACTCGTCCGCTCGTTGTGGTCACCGCTCCCGGCCCTGGCTCGGGCAAGCTCGCCACCTGCCTGTCTCAGCTCTATCACGAGCACAAGCACGGCACTGCCGCCGGCTACGCCAAGTTCGAGACTTTCCCGGTTTGGAATCTGCCCCTCACGCATCCGGTCAACATCGCCTATGAGGCCGCCACGGCTGACCTCGACGATGCCAATATCATCGACTCCTTCCACTTGGAGGCCTACAACAAGACCACGGTCAACTACAACCGTGACGTCGAGGCCTTCCCGGTGGTCCGTGCTCTGATGGAAAAGATCCTGGGCAAGAGCCCCTACCAGAGCCCCACCGACATGGGCGTCAATATGGTCGGTTTTGCCATTACCGATGACGATGCCTGCCGCGACGCTTCCAAGATGGAGATCGTCCGCCGCTACTTTACCGCGGTCGAAAATGTGCGCCGTACCGGCGTGGGCGATGAGCAAGTCGACCGTCTCAAGATCATTATGAAGAAGGCCGGTATCGACAAGAATTACTCGCCGGCACGCTCGGCCGCCCTTACCAGGGAGCAGCTGACAGGTGGCCCCGTAGGCGCCATGGTCATGCCTGATGGCTCCGTGGTGACCGGCAAGACTTCCACGCGCCTGGGCGCCGCGAGCTCGCTCATCATGAATGCACTTAAGCATGTCTCGGGCGTTGACCTTGAGCTCGAGGTCATTAGCGATGAGGCGATCGAGCCTATCAGCAAGCTCAAGACGCATTTCCTGGGTAGCAAGAACCCGCGCCTGCACACCGACGAGACGCTTATGGCGCTCTCGATCACCTCGGCAACGAGCGAGACGGCGGCCCGCGTCCTTTCGGGCTTGGAGCAGCTGCGCGGCTGCGATGCCTTCTTTAGCGTGATCATCTCGCCGACGGACGAGACGGTGTTGCGCAAGCTGGGCATCAACGTGTGCTGCGAGCCCAAGTTCGAGCGTCGTGGTTTCTTCCACCGCTAAGCCTGGAGAAATTGGTCTGAAAGGGGCACATCGGGTATACATTCGGTGTGCCCCTTTTATCAACAAAAGCTACCGTTTAACCTAAAATTAGCCCGTTTACCTGCCTATAAGCGATTTGGGCGGTATACAATAACCCTAATTGTTTCATCCTTTTGCGGGGATGCCGCATGATGGATGTTGCCGGCCATCATGGGGTGTGCCGGTCGCGCACGGTGCAAGTGATGCCCGTGCCCGGTTTGAGGAGGCTGCCATGGCTGGCAAGGGTCGTGCGAGTGTCAACGATATGAAGCGTGTCGAGGTGCAGGTGCTGATGGAGATCGCACAGCAGTCCGAAGACAACGGCGGATTTTATGGCTTTTCGCGAAAGACGCTTGCCGAGCGTGTGGGGGTGTCTCCGTATCGCGCCCGCGCGGCAATTGAACGCTTGGAATCCGAAGACATCATTGAGGTCGTCTCGCGCTACAGCGACGACGGCGGCCAGCTCGCAAATGGTATTTGTCTTACGGAGCGTGGCGAATGGTATCTGGAGGGCATCCGTGCCGGTATGCTCGTGCAGGACTTGATCAAGGACGAAGTCGCCGATCGATAATGGCGCGCATTCATAGTGGAAACGACGCCGCCTGGGCAACCGGGCGGCGTTTTGTTTCGAGATGGAGAAATGCGATTGCGCGTAAGAAAAATTGTGTGCGGCGCGCGTCGCGAGTATTACAATGAAGACCCGTAAGATGTGTATGGACAACTTCTACGGGAAGCGCAGGTAACTCAATATGACCAAGCATGTGTTCGTGACCGGCGGCGTGGTTTCGTCTCTGGGCAAGGGTATTACCGCGGCCTCGCTGGGCCGTCTGCTCAAGTCGCGCGGCTACAAGGTAACGATGCAAAAGGCCGACCCGTATCTGAACGTCGACCCCGGCACCATGAGCCCGTTCCAGCATGGCGAGGTCTTTGTGACCGAGGACGGCTACGAGTCCGATCTGGACCTGGGCCACTACGAGCGCTTTATTGACGAGAACCTGACCCGCGATTCCAACTTTACGACTGGTGCCATCTATAAGAGCCTGATCGCCCGCGAACGTCGCGGTGACTTTTTGGGCGGCACTGTGCAGGTGATTCCGCACGTCACGAACGCCATTAAGGATAAGTTCCGTCGTATTGAGGAGCAGACCGGCTCCGACGTAGTCATTACTGAGTTGGGCGGCACCATCGGCGACATCGAGTCGCAGCCGTTTGTCGAGGCCATTCGCCAGTATCGCAAGGAGGCCGGTCCCGAGAACGTTTGCTACATCCACGTGTCGCTCGTTCCCTATATCGCCGCCGCCCACGAGGTCAAGACCAAACCGACGCAGCACTCCGTTAAGGAGCTCCGCAGCTTTGGTATCCAGCCCGATATTATCGTTTTGCGCTCCGACCACCATATCGACGATGCCATCCGCGGCAAGATCGCAAGCTTCTGCGACGTCGACACCGACTGCGTCTTTACCAACGAGGACTGCGCGAGCATCTACGATGTTCCGCAGTTGCTTGCCGAGCAGGACTTTGACCTGCGCATTTGCGAACGCCTGGGTCTGGACCCGCGTGAGCGCGACATGAGCGAGTGGAACGAGTTCCTGCGCAAGCAGAACCATGCCAACCATCACGCCGACAAGGTGAAGATCGCCGTCGTGGGCAAGTACACGCAGCTGCCCGATGCCTACCTGTCGGTTATCGAGGCCCTGCACCATGCGGGCGTGTTCTACGATCGCCACGTTGACGTGCAGCTGGTCGATGGCGAAAGCCTCGACGAGCAGAACGTCTCCGAGGTCCTGGGTGACGCCTCGGGCATCTTGGTCCCTGGCGGCTTTGGCAAGCGCGCCCTGGAGGGCAAGATCCTCGCGGCCGAGTTCGCCCGCGAGCACAAGATTCCGTATCTGGGCATTTGCCTGGGTATGCAGGTAGCCGTGTGCGAGTTCGCCCGCAACGTGGTCGGCCTTGCCGGCGCCAGCTCTTCCGAGTTCGATCCGGACGGCCCGTATAGTGTCATCGACCTGATGAGCTCGCAGGAGGACGTGACCGAGAAGGGCGGTACCATGCGCCTGGGCGCCTATCCGTGCAAGCTCGCCGCCGATACCCTCGCGCGCGAGGCATACGGCGAGGAGCTCGTCTACGAGCGTCACCGTCACCGTTTTGAGTTCAACAACGCCTTCCGCGACCAGCTCGAGGACGCCGGTCTGGTAATCTCGGGTCTTTCGCCCGACGAGCGTCTGGTCGAGATGGTCGAGCTGCCGCGCGACGTACATCCGTGGTATGTGGCAACCCAGGCTCATCCCGAGTTCAAGAGCCGCCCGACCAACCCGCAGCCGCTGTTCCGCGAGTTCGTGCGTGCTTCGATCGGCCAGCACGAGGGTGTCGACCGTCTGCAGGTGACGCCCAAGAACCTCGCTACGGACTAAGGGTGCCGGCGAACCAAGAACATACCGAAGCTACTCCCTCGTCGCTCGCTGTGGTGGCGGGGGAGTATCTCGATTACCTTGCGGTCGAGCGGGGTTTGGCGCGCAATACGATTGCTGCCTACCGTCGTGACCTGACGACGTACTGCGCCTATCTGGAGCGGGCGGGCATTGTGTCTTTTGAAGAGGTGACCCGTCAGGTCGTGGAGGACTTTGTTGCCGATCGCCGCGACGGAGGCTATTCCGACGCCTCGGTGGAGCGCGCGCTTGCTGCCGTGAAGGGCCTGCATGCCTTTTTGGTGCGCGATGGGGCCGTGGCCCAAAACCCGACGGCGGCGTTGCGCCTGCCCAAAAAGGCAGATCGCCTGCCGGAATACCTTTCGGTGGAGGACGTCTCGGCACTGCTGGATCAAGACTTTCCCGAGGGCGAGATGGGACTGCGCGATCACGCCATCTTGGAAGTGCTTTACGGTTGCGGCTTGCGCGTGAGTGAGCTGGTTGGGCTCGATGTGGGCGATATCCATATCGATGACGGGTTTGTCCTGGTGCGCGGTAAGGGCTCCAAGGAGCGTCTGGCCCCGTTGGTGGGAAGCGCGGCGCGTGCCCTGACACACTATCTAGGTGACGGGCGCACTCTCCTGGCCGCCCATGCTCACGGGACGGAGACCTCGGCGGTCTTTTTAAATAAGAACGGACGTCGCCTGTCGCGTCAGGCCGTGCATGCGATATGCGAGCGGTATGGGCGCCAGGTGGGGCTGGTGGGGCTCCATCCCCATACCTTGCGCCACTCCTTTGCCACCCATATGCTCGCGGGCGGTGCCGACCTGCGTGTGCTACAGGAGATTTTGGGCCATGCCGATATTTCGACCACGCAGGTCTACACGCATGTCGACCGCACGCAACTGACCGAGGTCTATCTGGCGGCGCATCCGCTGGCACATCGCTAGCACCTCGCTGACCTGCATATTTATAAATATTAAAGGGGACGGGCCCCAGATTGCCGAGACGCACTTTTGCGCG